>JABSOG010000967.1 GCA_013216025.1 Algicola sp.
TGTCGTCATTCAAATTTGAAGGTAAAACCTGGGGTCTTACTGGATATGTCAATTACCCTTTGATGCGAGGCAGGCAACACAATGCCGTTTTAAGGTTTGCGGTATCCAGCATAAGTGCCAAGACACTGCGATCAGATGATACCCAAAGTGAAGATAAAATGCGGGTTTATGATGCCACGTACAATTTTGATTTATCTGAGTCTTATTTGGGCAGCGCCAAAAATGTCGGCAGTGTGAAACTGAGCAGTGGCAAGCTGTTTAGAGGCGAAGTCGGCAGAAACAGCCGCTTGCAGGCAGATCAAACGTTTACCAAACTCAACTATTCGTTCAATCGCTCTCAACGGCTGTCAACAGAGCCTACCACCGTTTTGAATTTTAAACTCAATGGCCAGTTTACCCAAGACAAATTGGTTGGTGTACAACAGTTGGGTATCGGTGGACCTTCAAGTGTGCGAGGTTATCCAACCGGCACATTTTTGGCTGACAAAGGGGCGTATGCAGCTGCTGATTTGTATTGGTATGCCAGTGATGACTTTAACCCCTTTGTGTTTGTTGATTACGCTTCGGCAAGTGTTGTAGAAGGGGAATCGTTCACTAACAACAACGTTCACTTGGGCAGTTATGGTATTGGCGCTAACTGGACTTTTGGCGGGGCTATATTTGATTTTACGTTGGCTAAGGCTATCGGTTCAGACGGTGACTTTGCAGAGCTTATCTCAAATGGTGGTAAAGACGCGGTCGGTCGTAAATCAACTCAGCTGTTTATCAGCATGAAGTACAACTTCTGAATCAAGATCATTCATCTGCATTCCAATTTCAGTTAAACAAAAAGACTTTTTATTCAAGGAATTTCCATGAATCATAAATACACAAAAAAACGAGTACTGAATCCTAAATCGCTTAAACTTAATAAAATCGCTTGTGCGATTCGAAATATCGCCTTGGTTTCTTCCATCGCTATTATGCCCCGGATGGCCGTTGCAGGTCCTGAGAATGGCGTGATCACTTTTGATGATGTTGGTGGCAGTATCATAACGCTCGGCACCAATACTATCATTGACCAAACTGGCAATTTTCTTTATATCAACTGGGATAGTTTTAATGTTGCCTTGGGCGAAACGGTGACTTTTAATCAGCCGAATAGCTTGGCAATTGCACTAAACAATATTTTGGATATAAATCCGACCACCATCTTTGGTCAAATCACCGCTAATGGTCGAATTTTTCTGATCAATCCCAATGGCATCGTATTCGAACCTGGTTCATCGGTAAACGTCAATGGTCTAATTGCCTCAACGCTTGAAATGTCTTTGGATAATTTTAAAAACGAAAGTTACATCTTTGGTGAAGGTTCAACCACTGGCAACATCACTAACCACGGTACTTTAACGGCCTCTGATAATGGTTATATTACCTTGCTTGGCAAGAATGCCGAAAACGCATCTGATGGGATTATAGTCGCCAACAAGGGGCAGGTTAACTTGATCTCGGGCAGTACAGTAACCTTTGATTTTACCGGAGATGGATTGATGCAATTTAGCGTTGGCAGCGGTGCCGATGCAAATACTACCGTCAGCAATGCCGGTAGTATTACAGCCAATGGAGGCTGGATTGTCATGTCGGCAGAATCTGCTGATAATATCAATGCCAATACGGTCAATAATACAGGTATGCTCAATGCTACCGGTATTGAATCCAAAAACGGCGAAGTTTATTTGATTGGCGGTGCTGGCGATTTGGATATTGGGGTGGTAAACGCAAGCTTGCTGAATGTCAAAACTGATGGCGATATTACCGGCAGTGGGGCTATTTCTGTCTCTGGCACAACCACGCTGCAGACCAAAAATAATTCGTTAATCACGCTGGATAATGAGAATAACGATTTGGGCACTGTTGTTGTTAGTAGTACTGGCGATACAGTGAAGCTGGTAGATTCCACAGGCGTGGATTTAGGGGAAATCACAGCGAAAGCATTAACGGTCATCGCTCAAGGTGACATCACTCAAAGTGGAAACCTCGATATCACCGAACTCGCCAGTTTTGATGCAAAAACGGCTAACATCAATTTGAGTCAAAACACCAATTTATTTGGCAGCCTGTCATTAAGTGGTGCCAGTGCAACAGTGACCGAAGCTGATACTACCGACTTGGCAGCGGTGACATTAAGCAAAGACTTGACTTTAACCTCTGTTGGCACGATATCCGATAGTGGTGCGGTATCTGTGGCTGGCACTGCGACTTTTAATACTGGCGGCAATTCTTCGATTATTTTGGACTCTGGCAGCGTCGATTTGGGCACATTGTCTGTCACCAGTGAAAATGACACTGTGGCGGTCACTGATGTTAATGATATTGATTTGGGCGCTATAGTAAATGCAACAAGCCTGACCATAACGGCTAATGGCAATATCACAGGCAGTGGTGCTGTTGTTGTTACTGGTGCGACCGCACTGGATACAGGTGGAGGTAAAAGCATCACCTTGAATAATGCCGATAATGATTTCGGTACTGTTACCATCGTCAATACAGGCGATGCAGTATCACTTACAGACAAAAATGCACTTGATTTGGCTAAGACTACTGCGGCCAGCTTGTCGTTGACAGCCGGGGGCAATATCACTCAAAGCGGCGATTTTGAGATTTTGGGCAATGCCAGCTTCACAGCAACTGGCAGTGATGTGATATTGACTACCCATACCAATAATTTTGGTAGTTTGTCATTAAGTGGACTCAATGCCACAGTAAATGAAGCCAGTACCACCGATTTAACTTCAGTTGATGTCACTAATTTGACCCTGACGTCAGTGAACGAAATCAGCGGCAGTGGCAGTGTTAAAGTCTCGGGTACGGCGACTTTGGATGCTGGCGTTGGCGGGACTATCACTTTGAACAATGAAGCAAATGACTTTAACAAAGTTGTTATCAAAAGTAGCAGTGGTGCAGTGACTCTAACTGACAGCAATGCGATTGAATTGGCCGAGCTGGCTGCGACGAGTTTGTCTGTAACGGCTGGTGGTGATATCACTCAAAGCGGAAAAATCACCATCGCTGGTAATGCGGGTTTCACGACCAGTGGGGCGATTGCATTGGCTGAACTAACAGCGACTAGTTTGTCTGCAACGGCAGGTGGCGACATCACTCAAAGCGGAAAACTCACCATCGCAGATAATGCTTCTTTCACTGCCAACGGTGCCGATATCATCCTCACTGACGTGACCAATACATTTGGCAGCCTGTCTTTGACTGGTAACAACGCCACG
>JABSOG010000968.1 GCA_013216025.1 Algicola sp.
CAACTGCTTAACTGCCCAACGATTGGCGTCAAGCCAAAAATCGTATAGTGGCTCATATTGCTCCTGTTCGAATGCTTTAATGGCTGCAACATAATCATTGTTATCTAAACCCAATCGATACAAGAATACTGGCGGGTTATTTTGGGTCACTATCTTGCGTCTGCGCAAGATCACTTCAACTAATGCTCGAGCCATTCGTCCGTTGCCATCAGACAAAGGGTGAATAATTGACATTTGCATATGTGCTACAGCGGCTTGCAAAGTTGCCGGCATGTCTTGTGCGTTTATAAAATCACATAACTGAGTCATCAGTTCTTCAACAAACTCTGCTGGCGGACAGACATAATACGCATCTATTGGATTAGTGCCACCAACCCAACCTTGGCATTGCCGAAAATGCCCGGCATTACCGTTGTCATTTTTAATCGGGCCACCCATTTTTTTAAAGGTATCGAGGGTAAATTTTTCAGCTGAACAACCGATATCGACAACTGCTTGCATCGCTTGGCTGTGCATTAATAATTTACGCGCTTCAATATCCAGCTTTGGCACTTTGGCGCTAATCAATGCCAGCCTTTTGCGAGAAACCTGACGACCATCTCTTAAAGAGGTGCCACCGGCATTAAAACGATAAAAATACTCTGCCAGTGGGGTATTTTCAGCTGACTGACTATCGCTGATTAGCTGATCAAGTGCCGTAAAACCAGCGATTTGAGCAGCATCAAATTTAAAATCAGCACCAATGGCCGTTGGCACAAATGCCTGAAACGTTTCGCCAGTGGGTTGATAGGTTCTTTGACAAAAATGCGCCATCATCTTATTCCTGTAACAACAAAAAACGCATGGGTAACCCCATGCGTTGTAACTTGAGTTGAGGATATTTACTCAAATATCGGCCATTCAATTAAAAGTAATATGGCTGCATAGTGGGTACCAGCCCATGAAGTACCTGATCGGATTTATACCAACCACCAGGACCACCAAACCATCGGCCATCACACCAAGCTGTAGCACGAGAAACAACACAATGTTGATCACCTTCAACGGTAGCCGTGTGACTGGCACTTCTCACTCGATGTACTTCTGTTTGCGTCGTTCCCAAGCCACCAATAGTGGTGTTTGAATAGACTGCAACTTGATCATCTGGTTGGATGATGACGTCCCATTGTTTAGTGTAATTGAGCACAGATTGTGGCGCCAAACAAACCTTTATTTCACCTGATGTATTTTTATCAGACCAACAGCCACCCGGTGCTCTAACCTCTAGTCGACTGGTTTGAGTATCTGGACTCCAAACGGGTAGTGTATCTGGAAAATCCATACACTGCGTACCAGTAAGAAAATCTGTACACTGTGTGTGGCTGGGCACAGCACAGTCTGCCCATGTTTGATGGGCTGCACAGTTACTGATATTGTAGGCAATGATACGTTTTGAAGTAGTACAGACTTGGTCCACAGTCAAACCTGTACTTTTATTTGCGTCATCGATGAATAGGCCAGTCAAATTCTCGTCGTCTTCGTTTAAAACAGGATTAGCTCGGTCAAAATTGTAACAACGCTCTGCCACTTGACGGTCAAATCGAGTCCACGCGCCTAAAATCTGTGAATAAAGCGTATAATCTGTAAATACAGAAAAGTGGTCAGTGGTGTTGTACTCAGCAGGGATATTGTAGAACTTTTGACTAAAGTCTACAGGAAACAAAGTATCGTCGGTGCTACTTTCGAATTCACCCAAGAAACCAACCAATGCCGCTATATCCGTTAATTTGACAACTCCAGCATCAGAACCAATGACAACGGCAAAAATGTCTAATTCATAACCTTGGTATTTTTCGGTCAAAGACTGTGTTGTAGAATTGTTGTAAGAACCCTCAGCCAATCCTACATCAACTTTTAGCTCCTCTGTCTTTTTTGTGATCTCCTCATGGGTTTTGCCCTCAGCACTCACTTTAATAGTAACGTAAGCAAAACGCCCCATAGTTACGCGGTCAATATACTTGTCACCACAGTTATTGCGGTAGTTACTTTTGTTATTGCGTAACTGGTCCAATGCATAAGTCGTCAAGTTCAATGTTGGTTCGCTTTTAGCTACGATTTGCTTATGCGTCTCTTTAAGCTTGGCGACAATAACAGTGCTATTTTTAGTCATGCGAGTTTTAGCTAATAACTGCTTGGTAGACCGGTATTCAGCTGAATAGGCGCCGTACTCTACCGATAATTCAACGCTGGTTTCAAGATCCAGTTGAGTGGCCAGCTCTTCTGCACTGGTCACGATGTTATAAGCGAACTCATGGACGAATGCTGTTGTTGTACTGCCAACAATTTCGCTGTCAGTGGCAACATTCCAGCAATGTGAACTTTTAGGCTCACCTCTGACCATATCATATCCATAACCTAATTTAGGAATAGTAAAATCAGCAAGCAACTTTTGCCCAACCGCGTTTTGACTTTCAACGCCATTTTTATTCGCTGTTGCTGTCACATTTGCGAGTAAGCCATTGTTGGCTGTTTTTACCTGCATATATACGTATTCTTTATATGGACTACAATCAGTGCTGGTACACCCTTTAACGCGGTATTTATAAGCGCCGTCAGTTAAGCCAGAAAAAGCTTTAGTCGTTGCGCTACCAGTGTAGACAGTAGTCCAACTACCATTGTCTTTTTGACTTTGCAGAGTATAGGTAATACTAGAGCTGCTACTAATGGCTGCCCACTTCACATTGACATTACCTAAAGCAGTAAATGGTGTATAGACGATATGGTCTACGCTGGACAATGTTACTGGATCGCTATCGACAGGATCATCTATTATTATCACACTTGTAGACTCGCTGTCTGAGCCCATTGCGCCTAACGGATCCTTAGCTACATTTTTACTCCAACCCCACCCAGCGTTGGATTGCGAACCAGCGACGTCGAAGTCGTCACTATCTTCATAGTAAGATTCTTCTACGTTTTGGCTTTGTGTGACCACGGGTGTTTGGTCTTCAACCGCCAGGGCTTGAGCCGTAAAACCACAGCTGACAAACGCCGTAGTGATAAGCGATAACTTTAGTTTATTCATTTTATTTTTATACTCTACTTTGATGGTTTATACATTAGCTTGTTGTCGCACAACAAGTGATGATCATCATAGGGAGCAAACCGTCAACGCCGTTAGCAAAAGCGCGGCAATCCACGGCGAAAAAGCGGCATAATAACGCTTAAATGCTGACGTAAAAATGGGAGGGATATAAGTGTATCTAATTGTTAATTAACA
>JABSOG010000096.1 GCA_013216025.1 Algicola sp.
CATCAACGCTAACCAATGCGCCTTCAATCGGTGCCTGCTCTTCGTCTAGCACAGAGCCCGAAACCGAATACACAATAGGCACAACAACTGGTGGTACTGGAGTAGGCGTATCACCAGTGGTGGTTCCGCCACCTCCTCCGCCACCGCAGCCAGTTAGTGCAAGTAGCAGCATAAAAAATACGCCAAACCTAGGCAGGGCGTGGTTTGTTTTCATATTGATTGTACTCATCTCATTAATCCTAAAGTTATCACAATGGATATCGGTAATCATTTGCATCTTACATCACAAACGAACAATGTACCCGCAATATTACAACAATGATGCCAATCAGTAGAAATAGGAGGAGAAATTCAACCTTACCAGTAAACTCGCGGGTTATGGGTCAGTGGATTTAAAAACAATAGACTGAAACGCATTTGGCAGATTAAGTATAGCGTGTATTGCTTTGCAGTTTGCGACAGATTGATCGCAAACTGCGAAATGACAAAGTGACCGATCACCGTCAACAAACAGCACATTGATTTTTTGACTTTACAACGGCTCAATTAGCAGGTACTTCGCAGATTTTTGGTGCGGTGTAGGCGCTCATGTCGCCCAAGTCACCCATGTCGTCAAACAGCCGGAAGTAATTTTCGCCCAGTGCAATGTTTCTAAAAGCGTTGTCATCAAGATACAGATTGATTTGGCTGGTTTTCTGCACTTCTTTGGCGTAGCTCAGGTAGTCTTTGGTGTGCAGGGCGACAAAATCGGTGCCGGGCAATATGCGAGTCGAATATTCATTCAAAAAGTTGACGTAATCAGGTCGTTTTATCGAGTCGGAAAAATAATAGTCCCAGATCACGCCCCAGGTAATATCCAGATTCAAGTTGGGGTACTTGTCGAGACGTTCTTTCAGGATGTCAATATGCTCTGCTGGTGGGATGTCAGTCAATTCCTTGGACAGGCCCATATGCACCCAGACTATCTTGTTTGTGTCACCATACAGCTCTAACACTTTATCCATCAGATGGAGATACTTGGTCCGTTCGCCAGCGCCGCATTCGAAGTCGTCTTCGTTGACTTTTTCAGAGCACCCCAGATCTGAATGGATTGCAATGGGAATTTTTCTCTCTTCAAGGATCTTCATGAACGGCCCCCACTGGCCAATTTGCGCTTCGGTTGTTGCCTTGTGATTGTTGCCGAACAACGCCTGCTTCACCAGATTAACCTCTCCCATCCATTTGAACTGCTTGGGATATTCCCTGTCGAGCAGCTTGATCTGCGGTTCGACCAACGCCGGTTTGGCCAGATTGGGGAAACTCATCGACAGCGTCATATGCACACCTTCAGGCTCATATTCGAGGACGTTGGAGGCATTACGAAAATCGTTCTTGATGGTTGGGATCACATCGGTGCCTTGACAGTCGAGGTAATATTCACAGCCGGAATCGATTGGCAACGTTTGACCTATACCGTAAATATTAACAAATAGTACCCCGAGGCGACGCAGATAGTCACTCATTTGATACAGCGGGATAGCATTGCCGCCAAACGGGCGAAAGTGATTGTGACTGTCGACCACAAAGGCATAGGACTCACTGGCGCGATCGTAACATCCCTCATAGCCCTTTTTGAACATGTCCAGGGTGCGAGGATTGCCGGACAGTCTGGGCGCCAGAGCATCGGTGCTGCTCGGCGGTTGTTTCGCTTCTTGCGCCTGCATGGCCGTAGCGCCGGTTTGAGTGTCGGTTGTGGTTGCGGTTGTGGTGCAGCCCATCTGGAAAAGGCTGGCAGCGAAGAGTGCGAATGTGCTTTTGCGCATTGTTTATTTTCCTTTGTTTTTTCTTATTGTTTTGTCAATGTATTGATTGTCACATGTGGCCAAGTGATCAAACCTGGTTCACCATTGAATTTTTTATGAAATTCAATATCGACCGTTTGGGAATATTGCAGTTGTTCAAAATTGTCGCCAGACATCGGTAGTTTAATGGTTTGAAGCCAAAAATCGGCTGTAAACCGGGTTGCATTTGCATGTTTAACAATAAAGGGGATGTTGATAACACCACCTTCATTGTCTGAATCAAGGGCGATGTGGGTTGTTTTGATGACATCAAGTCCATTGTTATCCCTTTGCAGATTCTGATTCGGATTAAACACATTAAAAATCAGCGAATCCTCTTTGGCCACGATGTCATAAATCGTTTGTTTTTTCTGCTCTTGTTGATACTGGGCCAAAAAATCCGGCGGCATGCCTACCTGGTCAGACTTGGATGGTGTAGTGCAGATGTCTGGGATCGAAGGCCTGGTAAATGTCACAACATCCTTACCCAAAATAAGGGCTGTATCACCATGTGGGATGGTGGCACTGCGCGCAATATTGAATTCAGGCTTGTCACTCCCGGACTCGGGCCGTATATCATCCAGCAGCATCAACATGCCATTTTCTACATGGATCAGTTCCGAGGTCTCCAGTTCAGGTTCTTGGTCCGGATCCTCAGGTAAGGGTTGCACTGGATTGAATGCATGGATCACTTGTTCGTACTTCACCGCACGAATAAATTGAGTCTGCGCGCCACCTTTGTTTTCCACCGGCACATCAACAGCCGTGAAGGTTAATGTTTCTGTATAATTATGAACCAGTAATTTAAAACCCGTGGTGGAGGGCGGGGCAGGAACCGCGATAACACTCCAACCTTTGACACCAACCCAGGTACCAATCAAGCCTTCAAGCGCACCGAATGCGGTGTTTTTTTGTTGCGTAGCCATGATTTATTTTCCTTTCTCCGCATCATTGTTATGTATATCAATTACCTGATGATTTAACACGCCACAGATTATTTTTCGTGGCAATTCTACATACTACAGGCTAGCATTATAGAACCTAAAAACTGGTTTGACATAAAACTTTGGAAAAAAGGATACGATTATGCCCTCACTCAATCAAGCGACTAAAGTTCAGGGGAAAGATGTTTATCGGTTTGGGGGTGACCCTATTCCGATCATTGATGCTCCTGACGATACCGACTGGAAGCGTTGGGGTATGCTCAACGACAGAAAATCCAATCGGTTGTATTTCTTCAAAAGTGACACCGATAACACAATATACCCATTTCTATATATTGATGGTGCTTATAGATACGACGACAATATTGCTGAGTTAACATTGAGCGGTATTACAGATAATATGGACACTAGCAGCATTTCAATGTTGTGCACGCCAAATTTTGAGGAAGTTGAAGGATTTAGGGATCAAGGCACCAAAAAGTATTTGCCCATGCCCAACAATTACCATGTTTACATGCAGCAGAAAGACAAACCTCAGACGATTCACCAAATTTTATGGGAAGAGGGCACCCGTAATCTCAAGCTTAACGGTATTACGTCAGACCAATTTGACATTACCGGTTTCCCCCAAGACACCGACTGGAGTCGATGGGCGATAACCTATGACAGTAACCGTTATCAACTGGCTTTTAGATCTTACGTCTTTTTTGCATTCAAACTAGGCAGTTACACACAAATTTACTATGGTCGGCATGGCGATAAAGATGAGAATGATGTCTCTGTGTACGGATATAAAGGTATAATTGAGCTGGTCGGCGCGCCAGCGGACACTGACCATTCAAGTATGTCGATAATGTTCGATGGCGTTCATGCTCATCTTTATATGCTCACCGAGTAAGTATTTTTGTTTGTTGTGATCCAGCCTTTTTGGTTTGTCCAAAAGGGCTTTTTATCCTTGAAACTTATTAATGCGGGTGGTTAGTTGCTCACAATTCATCTATCAGAAATTGCTGAAATTCCACCGATTCAATTTCCCACGCCCCCCTTGCGACACAATTGACAATATCCATGTCTTTGAGGCGTTTTATCGACGATTGCATCATGCCCCGGGTCACCTCATCAATACCCAGCAAATCACCCACCAGCTGATAGGTTTCATCATGATACAAGGGACGCTGTTGACCAATAACTTGCGTTAATACCAACTGATCGATAGGCTTCAACTCACGCCATAATTGTTGCCATTGTTGATGTGGGTTATTTGTCTTAACGTAATAGTCCAAACCGACATCAAAATCAGCCATCCCTTCACGCATCATGGTTTGCAACAAATCGACCATTAAAA
The DNA here is from genome assembly GCA_013216025.1 of Algicola sp. GTDB lineage: Bacteria > Pseudomonadota > Gammaproteobacteria > Enterobacterales > Alteromonadaceae > JABSOG01. The sequence continues at coordinate 4,110 of JABSOG010000096.1, forward strand.
AGGGTGAATAGTTAAATTGCTCAAAAATAACGTTAGCGCGGGTTTCATTCAACATTGTGGTGGTGATACTTTTGAAAACTGACAATAAGTGGTGAATAAATTTTTCGTCCATATCTGGAAAATCAACCAAACTGGCCCCACGATAAAAAGCCGATTTTTGATGTCTGAAAATACTATTGAGGCGACTTTGTGAAGAGCCAGTAAACACCGCCCTGACCCGGTTTTTATTACTGTCTAGAAAAGTTCGAATTGTGGCAATCAACTCTTCAAACTTTACATCAGTAGCCAAATGTTGAATTTCATCAAACATCAACAACACTTCGCGTTTGGGTTTTAGCAACAACTCTAGTGATTCATAGGCAAATCCTTGATTGTCTTGCTTGCTACCTTGTTCAAGTGAACGCTCCACACCTTTGGCGATGCAATGCACCGGGTCACTCTTTTGCTCCCAAAAGTTAATATATACCGTTCGAAATCCGGCTTTGCTCGCAGCGGGGGCTAAATCCTCTACCAAAAATTCAGTTTTGCCTTTGCGACGTTCTGCGAAGATTGCAATGCTGCTTAAACCAGAATTAATCTGATCGATATATGAACGTGCCAGTTCAACGCGGGCAAAGTGCCATTTTGAAGTCAGTGCCATAGTCACTTTCATCCTAATTCATGCAAGTTTGATGAATTCATTATTTTAGCATGAATTAAGATGAAACGTGAAGGGTTGCAGGTTTTAGATACTCTGCACTGAATTTAACGCCATCTTAGTCCCAAATATTCAATGCCACGTTGTAATTATCTCAGTAGTAGTAATCCATTGAATACGAATATCGACTATCTGTTGGGTATCGCTCGGCTAACAGCTTCATCACATTCATAGCCCTGAATCCAACGGCAATGCTCAAACAATCAACATGCTGTTTCTTTTCGATCCAATAATAGGACTTAAGAGGATCACCGTCATACTCAAGCATTTTTTCAAGGAGCACTACTTCATCCATTTCTGCAGCAAGCATTAACGGCGTATAGCCCGCTATGGATGCATCGTGTTCGGCATTTGGATCAGCGCCCGCATCGAGTAGTAGCATTGCGATTTCCCGCAAGGCATCCACATTCAACGAACCTTCCCGCTCCGTCAATATTTGCATAAAGGCTTTCTCAATTTGCTGGTATTCAAGATTATTTTCCTGCCTCTTTAACATTTGCTTTGTCTCTTGCAGCGTCATCCCCATTCCCTCGGTTCGCTGTAATGAATCTAATAATGCCTTTGAAGGGTTGGCATTTTGTTTGGCAATATAATCCTGAAACTTTGCAGGGTTTACGATTCTGCCAATGATACCAAGACAAAAATTCAAAGCAGTTTGCTGCTCAAAACCGCCACGCCTGTCGACTATGGCACCTAACTCAATTACTTTTCGAACGACTTCAATTCGCCCAGTTTCAACTGCACAAATGAGTGGTAATAGTTTCTTTTTACTTGTACTCATGTTGATGATTTCAGGTTGATGTCCAAACGTAGCAATCAAATTGAAGGCGCGAATATCAGGCTTTTTTAATGGAATTAAGGTTGGGTCCATATTTTGAATGGCCAAAAGAATAGGCGTTTCGCCATATTCAGAAGTAACATTTACCGACGCCCCTTTATCCAACAACTGTCTGATATAATCAATTTTGTTGTTCATAGTGAACCAAACTAACTGTGGTATTTGTTTCTGCCACGAGCCAGTTTTTATCATCCGATTCGGATAGCGCAGATCCGGTTTCAAATCTTCAATCTCATCGAAAGTAGAAGCGTTAGGGGCAAGTCTGTCGTTTGATACATTGTGTAAACAACCGTCAAACATATATTCGTTGGGGAAGATGCGACTAAACCGCCCCACCCACTTTTCAATCTCCCAGTCTTCTACAATATTTGAATTTGAACGAGACTTTTTATTATTGACATTACACTCTTCGGCCAGCGTGGGTGCAACTAACCAACCAAAGGTAATCGCTTGATGCTTCAACCTTTTTAGAAAAGCGCGATTATTTGACTTTGCCGCTACTAAGCACGCTTCTTTAAAAATGACCTTTTGATTTTCTCCTGCAGAATAAAGACACTGTTCGAATGCTAATTTGTAGTATTTAACAGCTTGCTTTAACTTACCTGAAAAGAGATACCATTTTGCTTCAAGCCAATTGATGTAATAGCTTGCCAATCCTTCGGCGTCTACGCTTGCTTGCAATTGTTTCAATTCGTCCAGTTGGGACCGTATCTCTTTTTGCGCATTTTGAGTCTTTTGTTTTTTCACAGAAAGACGATCAAACAGGCACTGTGCGATTGTCTCCAGACTTTCATATCTCTCGTTGTATTTCATTTGTTCATGAGCGAGTAAATCAGCCAGATACTGGAGGTTAACATCAGTGCTTAATTCTTTGTCGTTTACATTCCATTCAATACGACCACGACATGATTTTTGAATCCAATCAACAGCTCTGGCAATAAACATCAGTACTTTAATTTGCTTACTTGATTCACTACTAATTTGAAGACCTGCGATTTCAGACCAACCAAGTATTAACTTGATACTGTTGATTTGCGGTAATTCCTCATTTTTCCGCCATACAAGCAAACGATCTTTATGTTCTTTCGACCACGACATATGAAATGCCGACCATTGCTCAATATTACTTTCGTACCACCGTATTACAGCATCTATCGCAGTGTGGTTGGTACTGCACAAGTCACTAACTGATGGGCCGTCAACCTGCTGCAACAATATTTGCAGCAGGTTGAAGCCTGCATTAGCGAACAAGTTGTTAACCAGCAATGGTAGCGCTACGTCTCTTGGTACGCCATCAAGTGCAACACCTTTGACCAATTCAAGGTAGTCGTCCAAAAAGTCATTAATTTGTGATTGCAGCAGTTGCGCAATGTCTTCATCAAGAAATTTAACAACTGGTAGGTAAAAAACCTCATCAATTAATTGTGCTCGCGCTCGGTAGTCAATATCACCAGCTCTGGCAAACTCGTCGACTTTCTTTTTACTCGTTTTCAAGTCAAATGCGCCAGCCAAATACCGTATTATCTCGCCTTGATTTGGAAAAGGATTTTGTTTACTCATTTTTGTGTACTCCATTTAGATTATCCTCAATTGGACAATGCTAAATCTATTGAAAACCCCTTATCAAGTCGGCAAAGCGGCTGGCGGAAAAATAACGAGTTTTACATATTCAAGGTTAACCTATTGAAAATACGTGATGTTTTATTCTCACAATATCAAGGTAAACAAATCACTTCACTTTCTTCAAACCAACCAGATTGTAAAACATGGTTTTTGACCGCAACCTGATCCTGAGTATAAGCAACCACAGCAAGGCTTTTTTCTGCTCTGCTGCAAGTAACATAAAACAGTCTGCAGGTACGCAATGGTGTAGAATCTATTCCGGCGCTTTCGTTTTTTAAGTCTGTTGCTGATAACGCCTTGGCCCCCAGTAATTTTTCGTAATTAAACAAAAAACCTCTTTCCTCTGCATCATCCAAAATCACCATAACTCGTTCAAACTGAAGTCCTTTTACGCCTTGGTGAGTACCAAACCCAGAGCTGGCAGACAAGTAATCAGCATAGTGTTCCAAATGCGTAAATGGCGCATTGAGGGCTTGCCCCCATGCTTGACTCACCTTGTCTTCTTCCTCATCAGCCAAATTTTCAGTTGCACTGGATTCGATTAACAATGGTTCAAATGATTCTGGCAGACTCAGTAAACCAAGCCTATCAATGGTTTGTAACAACAAAATTATTGTAATGTCCTTGGTACTTTCCAATAGATAGCCCAGTGCAACTATCGCTTCATCTGCTATTTGCACTTCACCTATGGCATTGTCACTACAGGCTAAATGGTCGACGTGCAATAAAGGGGAATAGCGCCTAACAATAGTTGCAATCGCAAAATCATCGCTATTTTTGATTTGGGTTATCAATGGTAACAACTGCTGTGTCAAAAAGTTCATTTCACTGCTGGTACCATTTAAGGCCGCATCTCTCAATTTATCAACCCTTAATAATGGTGCAAAAAATCCATCAAACCCGCCACGAACGGCTGCCAAATGATGCTCAAGTGTCAAGGTTTTTACCTTCGCGGCTTCGCGCCAGTCACGATCGCTCGCAATATTACTCATTTCATTTCGAATCGAGGCTTCTAGCACAAACTTGTCACCCGCTTTAGCAGCATTAACAATAAACAGTCGAGCATGGCCTTGTTGCGAATCTATCCTTGGTTGTTGTTGATGTTGTGGCTCATTACGAATTTTGTTAATCAAAGTGATCACGCGTTTTGGACAACGATGATTGACAATCTTATCCGGTGTGACCCAGTCCGCAGGCAATGATGTTGCCAAGTCATGTTTTCCGCCACCATAAATCCGTTGCATCATATCGCCAAATAATCCAAGAGAAAAACTCGTTCGATGGTTTTGTTGGGTTTCAATAAACGCTTCCAATAATTTTTGATCGGTGTCCTGACTCTCATCAATTAACAATACAGGATAGCGATTGACTAGAATTTTCTGCATCAAGGGGGCATCCGCCAAAAAGCAGGCTGTCATGCTGATGATTTCGGTATGGTTCAGGGCATCCTTTGTAGTGCTGCCACCTGTTGGGCTATAAGTAAACCGTGTTACTTTATCCAAATTTAGCAGACGACGATTTTTACTTTCCAAGGAACGAGCATATCTCAATGCTGTTACACCCTCTGGTTTTGTAGATTTTGATATTTTCCCCTGTAAATCAGTAATATCAGCCGCCAATTTATCTTGCAACCATTGCCGAATATCCTCCGTAAAAGGCTTAATCAACTGCCATGCAAAACTATGAATGGTCGAGACACTAAAGGCAGGGTCATAATCCAGCCTATGCTTAATTTCATCACATGCAGCATTGGTGTAAGTGATAATGGCAACCTTTTGACCTGAGTGGACCAAACGTTGCACATATTTTTTGCGGAATGTCCGCAGGACACTAACCAAAGTACGAGTTTTACCTGAACCCGCACCGGCGAACAAAAGAAAGCTTTTGGGGTTATCCAAATCCAGACAACTGAGGATTTTATCTTCCAGTGCTTTTTCCACCGCTTCAAGGCATTGACTGGTATTTTCATTCATTGTCAGCACCATGAGGACCCAATGTTGTGTTGATATCATTAACAGGGTCGGCAAAATCATTACTGACATTTTTTAATTGTGTTTCAAGCCAGTCGAGCCCTTCTTTGATGTATTCGGGCACTTCGAATTCTTCCGGTTCAACATCAAATAATAAATCTAATGCCAATTTTGCTTTACCTTGCGCCAAAGCTTCGTACAGCGCAACACAACAGGCTTCCAGTGTTGTTTGTTCCAGTGCAGCTTTCATTTTTGCAGCCATCCCTGTTGGTTTTTCAAGTCCTTTAAAAACACTCATGTTTGTCAATGCCAGCGCATCTTCAAATGTATAAGGGATGGCCTCTTCCTCAGCCCCTTCCCACTCAACTTTTATGCCTGTTTGATAAGCTGCACGGACGTTTCCCGTCACTTTAGATTCATCATCCAGATCTAATACGCTATCCAGAGAATGGTCCTCAAGCTCTAACCATTTTTTCAAGGTATCACTGCTGGTTTTATGAGCTTCTCCTCGTTGTGGCCTGACCTTTTTACCTTGGTCATCCACAGCATCGGTATCAGTAATAACCAAAGTGTGTAAATCCAAAATGTCGATTAACGGCTTTAACCGATGGGCATGAGCCCCACCGACTTCAAGTATCGAAATATAGTTGGTATGCAAACCTTGTTTATAATGAGTGGCGATAAAGTGAGGTATCAGCATACGTTCAGCTGCACCTTCAACCAAAATAATACCGTTGGCAAAAAACAGGTCACAATGAGTGGTTTTTAAATAGCGAGTTACAAATTTGGCCGTTTGGTCTTTCTTACCACCAAAGGTGTCCGAAAGGTCAACGACGGTAGCGGTCGGAATGTCATTGGGCTTAAGTGCTGGCTTGCGTTTGAAATACCGCAGGTTGGCAAAGTCGACTTCATGGGCCAGATGACTTGAATGAGTGCTGACCACCATTTGAGTTGAATACTTAACTTTCTCACCAAGGCGTGGGTGCTCCCTTAATACCTCAAATGCCTTACGAATAAACACTTGCTGCACCTGGGCATGCAGATGTGCCTCAGGCTCTTCAATCAAAACAATATGCAAAGGCTCAATAAAGTTGTCTTCTTCTGTTCTGCGCTTGCCAGCTTTACCTACGCGCATCCAAGCATCGCGATAGCTGATCAGTCTGAATACCATCGAAATCAGGTTTTTATAACCAAGCCCATTATATTGTTCTGGCAAGGTAAAATTCACTGCATTAATGTCGTTATCTGGTCGATGAATATCAAACTGAACAGCCGCTTCATGGTTCAAACTATCAACAGGGTTCACCTTGCTAACCAGACGAATATCCGGGTCATTAAAACCCGGGTAGCCTAATTGTCGAATCTCCCCCAATGCGGATTTAAAGGCCTCGTTAAGCTTGTCATCAAACGAGTTCTTCGCTTCTTCAATAGCCAATAACGCATCCAAATCTTCTCTATCAGGCAAATCCGAAGGGTTCAAATGTTTTGTATAGTATTGGTTGATCTGTCCAGCCAACAAATTACCCTTACTGCTATTTTCTGCATTCGGGTCTGAAAATCCACGCTGCGCATCGATAATATCGACTTTAAATAACCCGCTGAATGGATAAGATTTCAATGCTTCCATATCATCGCCCAACACTTGGGGCTGCGTTTGCGCATCCAAAGCTTCTGAAGGGTCGAGTATATAGGCATTGATGACAAAGTATTGATTCAGATGTTTATCTAAAAAATCCCTCATTGACACTGGCCACAGCGTGAGGTTAGCAGCAGCTTCGACGTTTTCTGATAATGCCTGCACTGCCCTATAAGCAGCCAAATAGTCAGCTTGCAGCTTTTCAATATCTTTTGGTTGATAGACCAAACGAACGCCTAGCTCACCGCCACGCCATTTGAGTGTTGGGATCAAATGACTCACCCGGTGAATTTCATCCGGCTCGACTTTAAGCCATACATCAACACTGGGGCATATTGCCTGCCATTCGCTGAGGTTCACACCTTTGACTTGACCTTTTTGCGACCAAGATTCAGCGAAAGCGTTAATTTGGTGCCAGTTAGATAATGTAAAATCCGTCGACTTCAGCTTGCCTCTACGACTTGTATCCTTTTCGTCAAGAAAATGAATCAAAGCATCCATCGCTGATGTTTTACCACTATTGTTTGCACCGACAAAAAGCGTTTCTTCTTCAGAAAAGTTAATGCGGCAACATTTTAGTTTTCGAAAGTTTTGAATTTCTACAAATTGTATTTTCATGATGTCCTATTCTTAGTTATTTTCTGCGCCTTGAAGTGAAATCTTATTATCCGGTAAATTCAAGGTGAAACATGCCTTTTTAGATGACTTGTTTTTATTTAAATATGGTAACTCAAAAATTATGTAATCAGTATTCAATCCCATACAGCACAGCGGCTTGAAAAATCAAACCGCCAGTAAGTAATATCTAGCTCGTGTGGCAGTCGTTACAACAGTAATAACAGCCATTCGATTGAGTGTGATGGGTCTTTGCTTGTCTCACCGCTGGTTGGCACGAGGTGAAGTCTCCCAAGTAAGTTCTGTTAGCCGTTGGCATATATGAACACCCATGCTTGTGAACTTCGTGATCGCCACCAGTTTGAACGTTATTGTTTACGTAGTATCTCGCCATTATTAATTCCTATTTATGGGTTAGTTCAGTTGCTATGTATTAGAGATTAGACATGTAAAAAACAACCACGCCATTCTCTTGTAGGATTTTCGCCGTTACAGCAAACAAACGCTATAGGGTAAATTAAGTACTGGCCTATTATCGCTATTGACCCCATACAAACATTACTGGTACTGTACCGCTCGTTATTAGATACATACGTCACTGAAAATAATCCAAATAAAAAAAGAGGCTGTATAAATGAACGAAAACCCAGTGAGTCAACCTGCTTTGCCACTTTCACCTGCGCTCAGCCAATGGCTTGATGAACTTTACACGCAGGCTCGGCAGCAGCGTTTGAGTGACTTCAAACAATGGTGTTTCAGTTCTTTGCAGGGGTTGTTGCGTTTTGACAGTGCTTTGTGGGCGACTCGATCTGACTTGCAAAAGCTCAAGCCGGATCATTGGGTTGACGATACTTGCCTTTTTAAGCAACCTGATGAATTTATGGACAATTATGGCAAAGTCGTTATGTCTGCAAACACGCCCGACCCCCTCAATCAGCACTTAGCAGGTCACCCGGGACAGTTTTTTTCAATTTGGGATTGCTGCCCCAAAGAACAGTGGTACCTAACGGATTATTACCTTAAACACTGTCGTTTGTATGGCGTCGAAAATGCGATTTCGGCGTTGACGCTACCCAGAGAAAACTCTGTTGTCAGGCATGTTTTCAGCTTTTATCGGTCAGCTCGCGATGATGAATTCAGCACCGAAGAAACTTTGCTGGCCGATTTTATGCTACCCAATCTGGTAGAGGCCATTCGTATCAATGTTTTGAGTACTTTTAGCAAAACTCAACATAAAGGCGAGTCTTTCAGGGCGGTTCTAGACCGCTATGGTGAAATATTAGAGGCCGAAACAGGCTTTTGTCAGTTGATGAAGAAAAAAGATCTATTCGATAAAAACCAAGTCGACAAAACCAGAGTCGACATACCCGGCCTTGATGAGATCACTTCATCCGATGAGCGTACACTAAAAGGGCTGAAAATTGACATTGTTTTTAGTGACGGGCTGTTTTACATCGAAGTCAGTGAAGGTTCACGCCTTGGTGATCTGTCTGAGCGTGAATATCAAATTTTAGAACTGCTCAGCAATGGATTAAGCAGCAAGGATATTGCCGAAATGCTATCTAAAAATGACCCCTCTCACCCCATCAAAACCAACACGGTCAATACCCATCGCGCCAACATCTACCGAAAGTTGGGTGTTAAACGTAAAGCCACTGCCACCGCCTATTTTTTAACGCACTCGGTACAGGAATAAACAACAGATGACCGCTTTGAATTTGCCGACGACCCAACCCTCAATGCTGGATATTAGCCGAGCTATCAGCCACATTTATCATTTTACCCAAGGTGAAACTACGGCTGATTTTAGTCAAAACGCTTTGGCACAGTTGGCGGGGTTAATCGATAGTGATTCGGCTTGCTGGTTGGTCCTCACCCGCCATCAACCCATGAAGGTTGTCGCTGGTTTTGAGTATCCATTGCCCAACGGGCTTTTAAACGACTTATGCCCATTGATAACCACTGAATTGTTACATCAAATACAATTGCGCTGTGGCAGCAGTATTGTCTGGCAATCTGATAACGACAACAGTCCCTACAGTAAGTGCCTGCAACAACATGGTGTTCATCAGCAAATGCTATCGTTACACCAGCACGGTAATACTCGCCATCTGCTTGTTTTAAACCGACAAAATAAAGCCACAGCGTTTACTGAAGCACAAAGGGCGTTACTGCATTTTGTCGTCCCCTCGCTTATCAATGCTTTTCATCAGAGTTTACAGGCGAAATTGGCACGCCACTGGCGTTATTGGCGCAGCCATAGAGCGATTTGTGATGAGCGCGGCAACATTGTCGAAGCGCAAGATGATTTTATAAAGACCTTGCAAGAGAATCTGTTTGATTGGGACCAGCGCAGTTTACCCGATGTTTTCGACTCGCAAAAGCTACCGCTCAAATTCAAATATGGCAAGATTAAAATCGAAATGGTGAAAAGCGAGGCGCTGTACATGGCCGAAGCCTACCAGTTCGACAATCATATTGAATCACTAACCCCAGCCGAGATGAAAATTGCCGACCTAATATTAAAAGCCCATACCCTTAAAGAAATGGCCAAAATACAGGGCCTGTCAGAAAAGACCATTGATAACCAAATGCAGCACATTTTCAATAAATTGAATGTCAGCAGCAGCCCCGAAGCCATCATGATATTGAAAAGCTCAGATTATCGGTTTAGTGAAATCAGCGATGATTCAACCCCAGCTTCAAGCTGATTTTCACCGCGCCCCTACCCGGCTTTTGCTGCGAAAAGTAGATAATTTGGGTTAATGGGTCGTATTGTACTTTTTGCGCCGGGGGCGACAGCAATTCGATATTTCTTAAGATGATCTGCTCAATTTTGCCATGAGGGTGTTTTTGTTTGAGTAGCGATTTCTCAACACTGTCACCTTTTGAGCCATTAATACCGGTGATCACCAGTTGCAGCCATTCAACACCGGGTTTGCTGTCTAGCTCAAGAACGCCATGCTCGGGTGATGGCACAAGAGTTGTAACAGCGCTGCTGGTTTTACCCTTCAAGAACAAAGACTTGACCTTTTTGCCCTTTTTATCGAGCACATAAAGGCGATATTCACTGTCGATTGACGTGCGCAATCGCAGGCGAATACGGTCGCCACTTTTTAATTCATAAGTCGGGGGGATCACCCGTTCTTCTCCCTTAGTCACCAGTATCAATTCAACCCCGGCCAATAACACCTGCTGATTGAGTGCCTGTTCAAAAATAGCGCCGTGTTTGCTAACCAGTTCAATTGCCATCGCGCTGGCACTTGGCAACATCGCACTAACGAACAATAGACAGCAAATGGCTTTGGATATTTTGTGATTCATGTTCACCTCGTTGTTACTTTGAAATTCGGGCTGACATTGGCTGGCTGATATAGGCGACAGTGACAGGTCCTTTGATGGTGATTCTTCCTTTATCTGTGATTTCGAGTGCGTTGCCAGTAAAGCTCTTACCAATAAAGTAAGCAGCGATTTTTTCGCTCAATACCGCTATTTGGCTGTCAGTCGCCTGCTCGGTAAACATCAAATCAAAATGAATAACATCAGCCACAAAGGTCTGTTTGATAATGGCGTAATCTTCAATCTGATTGCCATAATCGACGATCTGCTGCATTGACGCCATGCAGGTGTCTGAAATACCCAAGTTAATCATGCCCTTGGCAATATACCAACGGCGCAGGCCTTCAAAGCTAACGGTGCTTGAGTGAAGCAATCTTGTTTCTTCAAGCAACTCGGGTAATAAGATGGTTTTGTGATCCAAAGCAGCCAATGGCATTGCTAACAACTGGCTGCTCGATTCAATGGTACTTGGTTGAGACTCAGGCATTAGATTTGGGTAGCAGGTCTTGGCACTTAAATAATGCTCAGGTGATTTGAGTTGATGTAACTGAACTACATTGCCGGGTAGATATTGCTCGTTGCTTTTAGTTTTTGGCTCTTCATCGGGTAATAATTGAAATAAGAGCAAGCCCAACACGATAAGCAACACAGGCAAAGCGATTAATTTAATCGAAATGTTTTTTTGCCTGAGTTGTGCCATGACCACGGGTTGTTCAGGTATTGCTGATTGACTCAGTTCCTCCTTCGCCCGTTGATAAAATTCGTTGGCACAAACTCTGTCTGATCGATTGTTTTGTTCTCTAAAACGATTTATTGCATGACAAATCTCATGAACATCATCTGTTGTGTAACCACTTTTAGGTCGCCAACCGCCATTCAATCGATCATTTTTCATATCAAAAGACCGAAAGCTCTTAATCAAAGCATCGCTATTACGTTTACCGTCAGTGAGAAAATCGGCCAATTTGTTGATCGAGATGTCGGCTTCATCCTTCATCCACTGCGTAGAAAAGCGATAACGATCCTCCTCTGTCAGTCCATGAAACCATTGGATCACTCGGTGATCGGCTCTATTTGTCTTCATTATATTTATTTTTAAGGCTTTTTTGGGATATTACCGGATGTTCTGGGATGTTTCCAGAACAAACCGGACTCATTTGCCAAACCCCGATATTGTTCGACCTGCATGCACTTAGCCAATTTTAAGCCCCGGGGCATCTTAACAAAAAGAGATGCCAACAATGAAAACCAACAACAGTTCTACCAGCAACAACAAAGCAACACCCTTTGGTTTACTGCAAGCCAAAGCGAAAGATGTTCATCAAAGCTTGAACTCTAAAATTCAGCTAGCCAGCAGCAGCGAAGCCCATGGCAAGGTGTTGGCGTTTATCAAAACTCGCTATCAAAGCTGTTTTCCGGCAATAGCGGTAGATTCTGAACAACACTATATAAACAACAGTTTTGTTTTTTACAGCGAAGATGCGCAGGGCAATATCAACAGCACCGCCAGTCTGATGATTGACAGTGC
>JABSOG010000969.1 GCA_013216025.1 Algicola sp.
TGGTCTGGTTCATGGCCGCTTTACAATTTTTGAGGATATCGATTACCTGGTTGTCATCCCAATTGAGCAGTACCCGGCATATCGTGTAGGCGTCGGCGCCATTGGGGACTTTGTCGAAAAAGCTGCCGGGTTGGGTTTGAATACGCGCTACCGGACCTGCGCCTTTTATCACTTCGTTGGTATTTTTAATGACTTCTTCACGGTCGAAAATAGTGCCGTGTAAATGTGGGTTTTCTTCCAGTAATTTGATCAAAAAACTACCACTACCCCCACCAAGGTCCACCAGAGTTTTAAATTGTCCGAAATCGTATTGATTGAGTATGGTATCGAGATAAAACAGCGAGTTGGCATTCCATTGATCGAACTCCTGACTTTTTTGAGGGTGTTGGTCTAAATAGTCATAAAAAGACTGGCCAAATGCCTCGTTCCAACCCGGTTTGCCGGTTTTCAGTGTATGCATGGCTTTTGACCAAGACTGATAAGAGGTTTCATCAAACCCCGGACCTAAGAGATTATTGACCATGCAAAGTAACGGCCCCTTGTCGTATAAGTCATGTTCAATTTCTTTGACCAGCTCCAATGAGACCATACCGCGCAGAAATCGTTTCAATACAGGACCGTCACATTGGGTCTGTAACGTCAGTTCATGCAAAGATTTGGCGCCATGGCTCAAAATTTCGGGTAATTGTAAGCGGGCACTGAGCAACAGCAATTGGGTATTGATATAACCTTTTGCAAAGTCACCAAATAGAGCCATGTTTTGCGGGGATGGGCCTTCGGTATCGCTATTCATTATTGTTCTAACCTTGTTGATGCACGGCGCTGAGTTGGCGCAAGTATACCGGTATAAACCCGATTTGTCTTTGCTATCGTAGTTTGATATTTCGATGGACATTTGCTGTCAAATCTTGACCGCTATCGGTATAAAAATAAGTGGCTAGAATGGTTTTTTTTGCTTTACAATAGTTCCCTAGACGTGATTGAATGCCTCTGTATAAAACAATACTGTCTAGGAACTCCAGCTTAATTAATGGAATATTCACCAATGCCGTCAGCCCAGCCTATGTATCACAAAGTGTCTCTTATTCAACCGTTTGCCCTACACCCAGCCCAACAAGATGTCTATTTCTCGCAACTGTTACGCCCGCAAAGTCCAACGTATAATATCGGTTGGTATACGGTGGCACAGACCAACCTTGACTTGGCGTTGTTGCAACAAAGTTGGCGTTTGTTGTACCGGCATGTGGATGCCTTGCGATTACAGATTATAACCGCTGATGACGTGCTGCCGATGCAGATTGTTAAAGCCGTCGATACCGAGTGTGTGTTGGTTGAAACCGCCGATTTTTCTAACCAGACGCAACCGTTCGATGCTGCCTTGTTATGGATTGAGCAACAAATTGAAAAAACCTCGGCATATTTAGACAGCGATGCTATGCGGGTGGTGTTGATTAGGCTTGGTGAGCAACAATCAATGATCTTTACCTGCATTCACCACCTGATGATAGACGGCATGGGCTGTGCCCGTTTACATCAATTACTGCAACAGACTTATCAATGTTTACAAAATGGCGAGTCGACGGCATGGATGCAACATATCCCGCAATATGAAAACGTGGTGAACAAGGCACAAGTGTATTTGGCCAGTGAACGCTATCAAAAAAACCAAGCCTATTGGCAGCATTTTTGTCAGTCTCGTCAGTTGCATCGGCTGATCCCTCACTCTGGTGAAAAGCCCCTCCAAGACAACGGTCCCAATGGGCACCGCAGCATGGTCAATTTGCCACAGTCGTTGGGGGTGGATTTACGCCGGTTTTGTCATCTCCATCAAGTGAGTCCACTGGTTCTGTTGGCAGCGGTTACCGGGTTGTATTTTGCCCGTATTAATGCGGTTGATGTTCGCGATGAAGTGGTGATGTCGACCACCGTACATGGGCGTGACCAAGGACCCGCCATGGACGTGATTGGTATGCATGCCAATGTGATAGCGCTGGGTTGCAGGGTAGAACTGGCAATGACCTTTTTAGGCCTGGTTGAACAGCTTAAAAGAAACCTCGCTCAAGGCCGTGAACATCGCCAGTTTCCCACCAGCCACCTAGCCAGACTTTTACCCGACGGACAAGCGGCCACGGCGGATATTCAGGTTATTTATGATGCGCTAGACCAAGGGGATGACAAATCGGGTGACAATCAGCTTAGCAATGGCTTGCTGACCAGCCTTTTTGACGTATCACCGCTGACCATCCGTCTAATGGATAGTGGTGCAGACAATGGTTTCACACTGAAAATAATTCACCACACCCGCTATTTTGACAAAGCTCAGGGTGCGTTGCTGGTGCAACGTTTAAGCGGTTTGATGGCCCAAGGTTTGGCCGACAGCAGCCAAGTGGTCGGCCACATGGCATTGATGTCTAAAAAAGAACGCAGCACTGTGATACACCAATTCAATTCACAACACCCTAATCCAAAAAGTGCACCGCCTCTTCAGACATTACACCAAAAGTTTGAAGCCCAAGTAGCGCAAACACCAAATAATCTGGCCTTGGTGTTTGCCGGACAATCGTTGAGTTATGGTGAGCTTAATGATCAAGCCAACCAATTGGCCGCGCTCATTTGTTGTGACTTTAATGGCCTTGAACCTGATACATTAGTGGCCTTGTATCTTGACCGCAGTCTTGAGATGGTGGTCGCGATATTGGCGGTACTCAAAGCGGGTGGGGCATATGTGCCCATTTCGCCTGATACCCCCCAAATACGTACCCAATTTGTCTTAGATGATACCCAAGCTTTGATACTATTAACGCACAGCAAATATAAAGCGCGTTTTGTCGATTGCGCGACGAAACTATTGACCGTTGATGATGTAACGCTGCGTGGTTACGCAACAGCAAATCTGGCTGTAAAAAGTGCTCATTGCACTCATAACAACCTCGCTTATGTTATTTATACCTCGGGCACCACAGGCCAACCCAAAGGGGTGATGATAGAACACGGCGGGGTTGTCAGCCTGATTGCAGCGCAAACCAAAGCCTTTGATTTTACTGCCCAAGAAAAAGTATTGTGGTTGGCTTCGTATGCCTTTGATGCCGCTGTAGAACAGCTGTTTTTACCCTTGTTAAACGGTGCAATCGTGGTTATTGCGAGCCAAGCACAAATTCAAGATGCGGCGCAAATCAAGCGCGACATTGTGGCTTTGGGGATCACGCATTTGCATGGCACACCCGAGTATTTGGCCGCGCTCGGCGAAATAACG
>JABSOG010000970.1 GCA_013216025.1 Algicola sp.
AGCTTGGCCTTGCTACTTTATTATGGATTGAGTGCTTCGATGATGGAACGCTGGTCAAAACTGCCGATGTTGGTGCTGGCCGTTGCCGCAGCCAGACAGGTGACCGAAGCGGTTTATTTTTTAATTCAAGCAGATTGGTTGCCGACCAGCCAACCATTGTGGAATACTTCGTCTTGGCTTTCTGACAGCTCGGAGTTCGGTCATCTCGTCAACGCCTTGACCGGTTATGAAGCCTCACCCAGTGCAGTTCAGGTCGGTTTGCATTTGCTTGCGCTGATAGTTCCACTGTTAATGATCATAAAAATCAACCAACAACCCACAGTGACGGAGGTAACCCCATGAGTTCACGCTTCGTCAGGGGCACCTGTTTCACTGTATCAGCCTTGTTAACCAGTTACTCCAGCGCGGTCATGGCCAGCAGCGCATTTGTCGACAAGGTATATCATCCTTATGTTCTACCCTTAGAAAGAGAACTCGAATGGCGTATTGGTTTTAATGAACAAGATGACCACCCAGACGACAATACCATGACCCAAAGCATCGCTTTTGGCCATTCAATCAATGAGCGGGTAACAGTAGAGCTTTACCTGACAGGTGAGCGGCTGCCTCAAGAAAAATTTAAATTGATCGCCTATGAGCTAGAAGCACGCTGGATGATCACCGAACAGGGTGAATATGACATCGACTGGGGAGCAATGTTTGAATTTGAAAAGGAAAAGGGCGAAAGCGGCTGGGAATTATCTGCCGGGTTACTCGCCGAAAAAGAATTTGGCAGAACCAGCCTGACAGGCAATTTTTTTGTCATTTATGAAACTGGCGAGAAAGAAAAAGAAGCCGAAATGCGACTGCAATACCGCTACCGTTGGATACCTCAAGTACAACCGGGCATAGAGTTATTTGTCGGTGATGACTTTATGGGGATAGGGCCCGCGTTTATGGGCATTCACCGCTTTGATGGTCAAAAGCAGCTAAAGTGGGAAGCGGGGTTTATTTTTGGTCTAGATAATGAAACACCTAACCACAGCTTCAAGTTTGGACTGGAGTATGAGTTTTAGGTTTTTTTGTGGTCGCTACCGCTGGGTTGGCCTGCGGCCGCTAAGGTCAAGAGCTTTGCCACGGAATGTAGTAATGCAGTCTACAAAGATATCATTGTCTCTACTAATAGAAGTACAACGGTACAGCCCTTTCAAGCTTATTCTTATATTCTTCTTTTCCTAAGCTGTCGTGAGAGGGATCGGCAACCGCCATCACTTTACTCAGGTTTTTGTTTTGATCGAAGAAAAACGCCATGGTATCAATACCCTGCAAGTTTTCTGGGGTATTGGTAATACGGTAGTTAACCAGTGTCATATTAGAAAAGTCTTTCTTACCGACATTTCGGCACAACAGATTCTTTTTGGTATTGTAATGGTCAAGGAAGTATATGCAGGTTTGTTCCGGTGTCATTCCGGCAACAAATCCACCACCGAGCTTTTGCCCTGTCGGTGTTGGTGATGTATTGCTGACACTACGAATATCCGCATAATCTGCGGTTTCTGTAGACTGACAACCGGCCAGCATGGCGACGGTGGCGGCAACAGCCAATAATTTACGATTTTTGCGCTTTAACATCTCATTTGCCTTTAATAAATTGCTTGTTTGAGAATAGAGTCTGCTGTACATCACATTCCTAATAAACTATTTCTTGGGGTCATCCTTAATCTTAGCTTTTCCTTTCATCATCCTTGGTCTTGGCTTTTCCTTTAACTTATCCTCTTGAATAAAGAACGCCTCTTGATTAAGAATTACCGCTAAAAAAACGATAATAGCGCAGAAATCGACATCCCTGTCTACTCAATCCCTGTTCGCCCAAATTCCTGATATTTTCAAATAAACACACTATTTGAAACAGGTAGCGCCGTTCAAGTTCGTTCTTTTTTCAGAAGTGCAGCGGTTTTAGTCGAATCGACATCCGCTACAAATATTGAGTAACCGGGGAAAACAAATGGTTCGTTTTTATTTGGCGTTTATTTTAAATGGGGCATAAAAAAGGGTGAATCGAACATAAAGTTCAAATTCACCCATGTGGCCTCGGACAGGCTCCTAGATAAAAATGTGCAGCAGATTTATTCGCTTTCAGGCCGCATGTGCGGGAACAAAATAACATCTTTAATGGTCGGTGAGTCAGTAAATAACATCACCAAACGATCGATACCAATACCCTCGCCTGCTGTTGGCGGCATACCAAACTCCAGCGCGCGGATATAATCATCATCAAAGTGCATGGCTTCGTCGTCGCCGGCGTCTTTAGATTCAACCTGATTGCGGAAGCGTCCAGCTTGGTCTTCGGCGTCATTGAGTTCCGAGAAACCATTGGCCAGTTCGCGGCCACCCACAAAGAATTCAAAGCGGTCAGTGATGAACGCGTTGTCGTCGTTACGGCGTGCCAATGGCGACACTTCCCACGGATAAGCAGTAATAAAAGTAGGTTGGTCGAGTTTGTGCTCGGCAGTTTCTTCGAATATTTCACACAAGAATTTACCCGGTCCCCAGACTTTGGCATCTTCAGGCTGCCTGACACCGACCTGCTTGGCAATCGCTTTAAGCGCTTCGAAGTTTCCTTCAGGGTCGTTAATCACATCTGCGTCAAGTTCTGGGCAGTATTTCAAAATCGATTCGGCCATGGTCAAACGGGTAAACGGCAGTGCAAAATCATAAATTGTTTCTTTGGTGACATTACCATCATCGTCTTTTACAGTGCTCTTGATTTTGGTGGTGCCCAGCACTTCTTGCGCCGCAGTACGCAACATTTCTTCGGTCAAATCCATCAAGTCGTTGAAATTGGCATAAGCCTGATAGAATTCAATCATGGTGAATTCAGGGTTGTGACGGGTCGACAGACCTTCGTTTCTGAAGTTACGGTTAATTTCGAATACTCGCTCAAAACCACCCACAACCAAACGCTTGAGATACAATTCTGGTGCAATTCGCAGATACATATCGATATCCAGCGCATTGTGATGGGTCACAAACGGCGCGGCCGTTGCGCCGCCCGGAATAACCTGCAACATCGGCGTTTCAACTTCCATAAAGTCACGCGCCTCTAAAAAGCGGCGAATGCTGGACACAATCTTTGAGCGAATATGAAAGGTATCACGGGTTTGTTGGTTGGTGATCAAATCAACATAACGCTGGCGATATTTGGTTTCTTGATCAGACAGGCCATGGAATTTTTCAGGCAACGGACGTAATGACTTGGTCAACAGCGAGT
>JABSOG010000971.1 GCA_013216025.1 Algicola sp.
CAGTACGATGTCATCATCATCGATGAAGCCCACGAGCGCAGCCTGAACATTGCCTTTTTGCTTGGTTACCTCAAACAACTGCTGCCAAAAAGACCCGACCTTAAAGTCATCATCACCTCGGCGACCATCGATCCTGAGCGGTTTTCGCAGCATTTTGACAATGCGCCGATTATCGAAGTGTCAGGCAGAACCTATCCAGTGGATGTACTCTACCGTCCGGTTAACGATGAAGAGTCAAACGACAAAGACCAGATCCAAGCCATTTTTGAGGCAGTTGACGAGTTGGCCCGCATGAGTCAAGGCGACATTCTGATTTTTATGAATGGTGAGCGAGAAATTCGAGATACGGCCGATGCGCTGACAAAACGCAACCTTCGGCACACCACCGTGCTGCCTTTGTACGCCCGGTTGTCTGCCGCCGAGCAAAACATGGTGTTTAAAAGTCACAGCGGACGGCGCATCATTTTGGCCACCAACGTGGCCGAAACCTCGTTGACCATACCGGGCATTAAATACGTTATCGACCCGGGCACGGCGCGAATATCTCGCTACAGCTTTCGTACCAAGGTGCAACGATTGCCCATCGAAGCGGTGTCGCAAGCCAGCGCTAATCAGCGTAAAGGGCGTTGTGGCCGTGTGTCCCACGGCGTTTGTATTCGTCTTTACAGCGAAGAAGATTTTAATAACCGACCAGAATTTACCGATCCAGAGATACTGCGGACCAATCTGGCCTCGGTTATTTTGCAAATGATGGCGTTGAAGTTGGGTGGTATTGAGCAGTTTCCGTTTGTTGAGGCGCCCGATAGACGTAACATCAACGATGGTTTGCGTTTGCTAGAGGAGATAAGCGCGGTGCAAACCGGCAAGGGTCAAAAGGTTAATCTCGACAAACCTTTGCAGCTAACCGATATCGGTCGCAAGATCTCACGTTTGCCGATTGACCCGCGATTGGGTCGTATGGTGGTCCACGCGGCACAAACCGGTTGTTTGCACGAGGTGATGGTGGTGACCGCTGCGCTGAGTATTCAAGACCCGCGTGAACGCCCCACCGATGCCAAGCAAAAAGCCGATGAAGCTCACGCCCGGTTTATCGAAAAAGACAGTGATTTTCTGACCTTTGTGCATATGTGGGATCACATTAAAAAGCAGCAGGCTGAACTGTCGAGCTCGCAATTTCGCAAGTCTTGTCGCAAAGACTTTTTGGCTTACATGCGCGTGCGTGAATGGCAAGACATCTATGCCCAAATGAGCCAAGTGGTCAAAGAATTGGGTTTTACCATTAACACTCAAACCCCTGATTTTGAATGCGTTCACGTTGCTATGGCAACCGGATTACTCAGCCACGTTGGCTTTAAAGACAAAAACAACGAATATCTTGGCGCCCGCAACAGCAAGTTCTTTTTGTTCCCGGCTTCAGCTTTATGCAAAAAACCGCCTAAGTGGGTGATGGCGGCAGAGTTGGTCGAAACCAGCCGTTTGTTTGGTCGTATCGCCGCTAAAATTGAGCCCGAATGGTTAGAGCCCATCAGTCAACATTTGATTAATCGCAGTTACAGCGAAGCGCATTGGGAGAAAAAGCGCGGTAATGTGGTCGCTTATGAAAAACAGACTTTATACGGCCTGACTGTGGTGGCTAAACGCACCGTCAATTATCAACATATTGAGCCTCAAGAATGCCGCGAAATTTTTATTCGTGAGGCGCTGGTTAACCAGCAGATGCAGTCCAAAGAGACGTTTTTTAAACATAATCTCCAATTGGTGGACGACATTCAGGTGCTTGAAAACAAGTCTCGTCGGCGGGATATTCTGGTCGATGAAGAAGACATCTTTTTGTTGTATCAACAAAGGGTGCCAGAAGATATTTGTAATGCCGTCGATTTTAACAAGTGGTGGCGCAACAAAAAGAAAGAGACACCGAACTTTTTGAGCTTTACCGCTGAAGATTTAATGCAGCATGAAGCGCAGAGCATTAACGCCAATTTGTTTCCGGATACCTGGCAACAAGACGATTTGATTTTGCCGCTCGAATATCACTTTGAACCCGGTGGCGATGTTGACGGTGTACAGGTTTTGGTGCCGCTGGCATTACTGAATCAGGTCGACAACATCGGTTTTGACTGGCTGATCCCCGGATTGCAACGTGATTTAGTGGTGGCATTAATCAAATCTCTGCCCAAGAGCTTGAGACGAAACTTCGTGCCGGCACCACAATATGCGGATGCTGTGTTGGGCGCATTAGAAATGGGTAAAGGTTACTTTGTCGAACAGGTTGCCAAGCAATTATTGCGTATGACTGGTGTTAGAGTCGAAGACGATGATTGGAATTTCGACAGCATAGCGAAACACCTTAAATTTGGTTTTAAGGTGGTGGATGACCGCAATAAAGTGGTCGCCCACGGTCACGATATCGACACGCTTAAAGACGAGTTGCAAGGTAAGGTTAAACAAACCTTGGTGGCGGTAGCAGAGAAAGGCATTGAGCAGAAGGATATCATCGATTGGGATTTTGGCGAATTGCCTGAGGCATACACCAAAAAGAGCGGTCAATATGAAATTAAGGCCTATCCGGCGTTGGTCAGCAAAAGTGGCAGCGTAGCGATTGAGTTGGTGGATAATGAAGAAGAAGCACGGCTTCGCTCTAAAGAAGGTATTCGCAAACTGATATTGCTTAATGTGCCATCGCCGCTTAGCTATGTACAAAAGAACCTGCCGAACAAGGCAAAACTGGGTTTGTATTACAATCCGTTTGGTAAAATAGCTGACCTTATCAACGATTGTATTAACTGTGCGGTCGACAATTTATTGTCTGAAGTGCCGTTGGTTAGAGACCGTGATAACTACCTTATCCAACGCGACCGAGTGCGCGAAGGGTTAAACGACAAGGTGGTTAAAGTGGCGATTGTCGTTGAACAAATTCTCGGTTTGGCCCATAAAGTCAATAAAAAGATGAAAGGCAAAATCGACCTGCAATGGATATCGGCCTTTGCCGACATTAAGGCGCAACTCGGTGAATTGGTGTTTAAAGGTTTTGTCACCGCCATCGGCTTTGAGAAGCTGCCAGATTTGGTGCGTTACATGAAGGCAATAGAGCGCCGTTTCGAAAAGCTGGCGATAGATCCCAACCGCGACCGCTTGAATTCGTTAGAGTTGAGTAAAGTACAAAGCGCAGTGATGAAGTTGAAAAAAGGCCGTTTAACACTGGCCCAGCAAAACGAAGTGGCGGATATTCGCTGGATGACTGAGG
>JABSOG010000972.1 GCA_013216025.1 Algicola sp.
AGACCCCGACAGTTTGAGCCATGATTTTATCTCATCCATTTATGAAGACAGCTCAGGCACGTTGTGGGTCGCCACCTTTGGCGGTGGACTGAACAAGTTTGATACTCAAAACGAGCGCTTCGTCAAATACCGCCACATTGATGGTCTGGCCAACGATACCATCAATGCCATGTTAGAGGATCAACAGGGCTATTTGTGGCTTAGCACCAACCGGGGCCTATCCAAGTTTGATACCAAAAATGAAACCTTTAGAAATTATGATGTCAATGATGGTCTGCAAAATAACGAGTTCAATCTGGGTTCGGCTTATAAAAGCGACGAAGGCGAGCTGTTTTTTGGCGGCATCAACGGCTTTAACCACTTTTTCCCCGGCGATATTCAAGACGACACCACCCCGCCTGCGGTGGTATTGACCGACTTTTTGCTGGCCAACCAATCGGTGCCTATAAATAGACCTGGTTCGGCATTTAGCCTACCCAAGGCCATCGACGCGCTTGACCAGTTAACTCTCACCTACCGTCAAAACCTCATCACTTTTGAGTTTGTTGCTTTGCATTTTGCCAACCCGTTGAAAAACCAGTACGCCTATCAACTGGTGGGTCAAGACGACGATTGGATTTACACCGATGCGTTAAACCGCCGTGCAACCTACACCAACCTCGCGCCAGGTGATTATGTACTCAAGGTAAAAGCCAGCAACAAGGATGGCTACTGGAATGAAAAAGGCAAAGTGCTGAAAGTCACCGTGTTGCCTCCCCCATGGAAATCATGGTGGGCCTATTCGTTTTATGTATTGTGCCTTAGCGGGATGGTGGTGTTGGTGATCTTTGGTAATATCCAGCGTAAAAATATCTTGGTAGAACGCACAATCATCAAGCAACTGCAACAGGTCGACAAACTCAAAGACGAGTTTTTGGCCAATACTTCTCATGAACTGCGCACACCATTAAACGGTATTATCGGTCTGGCCGAGTCTTTGATGGATGGCATCGGCGGCGCTCAGTCAAAAACCAGCAAAGACAATCTGTCGATGATCATCACCAGCGGCAAACGTTTGAGTAATCTGGTCAACGACATTCTGGATTTTTCGAAACTGAAAAACCGCAACCTGACCTTAAACCAGCAGGCCGTTGACGTTTACAGCATGACAGAGGTGATATTAACCCTTTCACAACCGCTACTCGGTGACAAAAACCTCAAACTGATCAATTTCGTACCCACCGATTTGCCCCCGGCACTGGCTGACGAAGACAGGCTGGCGCAAATTCTCCACAATCTGGTGGGCAATGCCATCAAGTTTACTGAATCAGGCGAAGTGACTGTCTGTGCTGCCAAAGTCAACGACACACTCAATATCACCGTCAGCGACAGTGGTATCGGCATTGCGCAAGAGCAGTTCGACATCATTTTTGATTCTTTTGAACAACTCGAAGGCCATACCGAACGGGCCTACAGCGGCACGGGGTTAGGACTGGCTGTGAGTAAACAATTGGTCGAATTACACGGCGGACAGATCAAGGTTGAATCGGATATAGGCAAGGGTTCTACTTTTAGTTTTACCCTACCCTTGTCTGAGAATAAAGCCACACAAAACAATCAAATTGCGCGCTTGCATTTACTCGATGACGACACCAGTCAAGATAACGCCATCGAGACGCTGCCACCGGTCAATAATGCTGGCCATGATGGCCGTCAATTTCGCATTTTACTGGTTGATGATGAACCCATTAACCGCCAGGTTTTACACAACCATCTGTCGATGCAAAATTATCAATTGGTCGAGGCCAGTTGCGGCGAAGAGGCATTAAAGGCGCTCAATGAGAACGGGCCTTTTGACTTGGTTTTGCTCGACATCATGATGCCCCGAATGTCGGGTTATGAGGTGTGTAAAACGCTGCGCACTACTTTCCCGGTCAACGACTTGCCAGTGATCTTTTTAACCGCCAAAAATCAAGTCGCTGATTTGGTGCAAAGTTTTGCCGTGGGTGCCAATGATTACCTCAGTAAACCGGTGAGCAAACATGAATTACTCAGCCGGGTAGAAACCCACCTAAGGCTGCTAGACATCAATCGCAACCTTGAACACAAGGTGACAGAGCGTACCGCTCGATTGCAATTGTCTAATCAAAAGATCAGCGCCCTCAATGAAATATGTGCCCAAATAAGTGCATCCTTGGACTTAGACAAGCTGATGAACACCGCCTACAGCCACATTAAGACCTTGATGGATGTGGATGTTTTTGCGATTGGTTTATATCGAGAGAAGACACAGCAGATAGACTTTTTATTGACCATAGAAGATGACCATTATCTCACCCCCTTTTCGGTGCCGATGGAAAACAGCTTTCACCCGGGTGTCTGGAGTGTTCAGCACCAAGAGGCGATTGTGATGAACGATTTTGCCGGTGAAGCAGAACAATATTTTGGCGATATCAGTCAACAGCAATCGTTGTTGGGTAAAAAGGAAGGCGCATTGATGTATTGGCCATTATTGGTTTCAGGACGCGCAATAGGCACATTGACAGTACAAAGTTATCGCAAAAATGCCTACAACGAAGAACAACAGAATATGATCCAAACACTGGCGTCAACCACCGCAATCGCGCTGGACAACGCCAATGCCTACGCCAAAATCGAACAAAAAAACCGAGAAATTGTCAACACTCAACAACAATTGGTGCAGGCCGAGAAAATGGCCTCTATAGGCACCCTTACCGCTGGTGTCGCTCACGAACTCAATAACCCAGCCAACTTTGTCCATGTCAGTGCGCAAATTCTTGAAGGCGACCTGGCACGTTTTAAAACCTTTATTTTTGAGTTAGCCGGTGAAGACGCCGATGAAGCCGTTTTGGACAGTTTCAGGCAACAATTTGCACCGTTATATGAACATCTTGTCACTATTAAAAACGGCACAGAACGAATCAAAACCATCGTTGCAGATCTCAGGGTGTTCAGCCAACTCGATTCAGCCGAGAAAAAACCGGTAATGCTCAGCGACTTGCTGCAATCAACCATCAACCTGATCCAAACCCAATACCAGGATGTCACCGAATTTATCACACAGTTTGCCGCCATTGACGAGCTCCACTGCTACCCTGCCCAGCTCAATCAAGTGTTTATGAATCTGATTGTCAACGCCTGTGATGCGATTCAAATCAGGCAACAAAGCGAGGAACACGTTAAGGGCAAGATTGTTGTTACCTGTAAAATGATCAATACCGACAGCACCGCCGACAAG
>JABSOG010000973.1 GCA_013216025.1 Algicola sp.
TGCCATTGCCGTTGTAAGTGGTGTCGAGCGTTGGGGTGGATGAAACGTCAATTCGGGCAACACCAAAATCAAAACTTGCGGCTGGCATAACGCCAAAAGATGCACCACCCGCATAGACAGGTCCGCTGATCAGTACCTTTCCATCACTTTGCAAGACCATTGAGGTGGCTGTATCGCTAGAACCGAAAAAGCTAACGTCAACTTCGAGGTGGCTGGATCCATCCGCGGAAAATTTGATTAAACGCATGTAGCCGCTGGCCACACTGCCTGCAACGATAATACTACCGCTTGGGTGGATCAGCATATCCGCCGCAACGGTTGGTATACCATAAGTGGTGATTCGGTAGCCAACGGTGTTGAAGCTTGTATCAAGAGTACCTGTAGAGGTGTAGCGGATGATAAATACTTCCGAGCCCGAGCAGTTGTATTGAATACCTGCTACCACAATGTTGTTTGATGCATCTATAGCAACGGCAACCGCTTCTTCATCATAGTTCAAATCTTTGTTGATCACGCCTTTGTTGCCAAAACTACGATCAAGGGTGCCATCGGTGTTGTAACGGGCAATGAACAAGTCGGAGTTGCTGGTATTAGGGTTGGCTGCATAGCCTACCACCACCAACTTGCCCGAAGCATCAATGACGGAGTCTTTAGGATAGTCAACATGTTCGGCTGAGAATGAGTTGGCTCCGCCAGTACCAGCCGAGGCAAATGTGGCATCAAGGGTGGGCGTAATATTTTCTTCAAGATTGTTGACGGTAATAGTGGCATCGGCCGTAGCAAACAGACCGCCGCTATCCAGCGCTTTGACGGTGATGGTATGACTTGTCAACGTTTCATAGTTGAGGCTGGTATTGTCGGCGACAGTTATCGCCCCTGAATTGGAGTCGATGCCGAAGATATTGGCGCTGTTGCTGGTGATGGAATAGGTCGGTGAATCACCGTCTACGTCACTGCCAGTCATGCTGACCACGGGTGTGTTGTTGGCAGAGTTTTCGTTGACCGAGGCACTTACCGGGCTGATGGTTGGTGCATCGTTGACAGGATCAACCGTTACGGCAACTGTTGAGTTGGCCGGGCCTGTGGCATTTTGGATGGTGTAGCTGATGGTGTCTGAGCCGTTGTAGTTGACGTTGGGCACGTAATCGAGGGTTTTGTCGGCTTTGATGGTGACCACACCGTTGTCGGCACCCGCTGCGCTAACCGTTAAGGTGCCGCCATCAGGATCGCTGTCGTTGCTCAGAATATCGATGTTTTTCAGGGTATCTTCGTTGGTGCTGGCACTGTCTGCGACCGCGATGGGGTTGTCAGCAATTGGGTCGACAGTCACCGCAACGCTGCCATTCGTTGTATCTGTACCATCTGAAACCTGATAAGTGATGGTATCTGAGCCGTTAAAGTTGAGCGTTGGGATGTAAGATAGGGTTTTATCCGACTCAAGGGTCACTGAGCCATTGGCAGCCGAGGGGGTCCCGCTGACAATCAGTGTAGTGCCTTCTACATCTGTATCATTGGCCAGTACATTGACGTTTATGCTGGTGTCTTCATTTAAACTAACAGTTTCACCGGTCACAACCGGAGCATCATTTACCGGGTCGACTGTGATATTTACGATACCAGTGGCCGTGCCGCCAGTGCCGTCGCTTATGCCGTAAGTGATCACATCGGCACCGTTATAATCGGCAGTAGGTGTGTAATCGAGACTGGGTCCACTGCTCACGGTAACCGTGCCGTGCAAGGCCGATTGTGAGGTGATGCTTAATGTGCCACTTTCGGCATCGCTGTCGTTAGCCAGTACATCTATGTTGATTAAGGTATCTTCATTGACGGTGATGGTGTCGGTTGCTGCAACAGGATTGTCATTAACCGCATTAACAGTCACTGCAACGGTTGTGGAAGCCACAGTCGTGCCATCATAAATGAAATAAGTGATGGTATCCGAACCATTGAAATCAGCGGGTGGGGTATAGTTGAGGGTTTTGTCTGGCTCTATGCTGACCGTACCTGAAGACGCACTGGCGGATTGGACAATCAGGGTGTCGCCATCGACTTCAATATCATTGGTCAGTATGTCGATATTGACTAGGGTGTCTTCATTGGTCGAAACCGTATCGGCTACCGCTATTGGTGGATCGTCAACCGCTGCGATTGTTACTGCTATTGATGAAGCCGCTATGCCCGGTGATGCCCCAACACCATCACTAATGGTGTAAGTGACCGTATCACTGCCATTGAAGTTTGCGCTGGGGGTGTAGTTGATGTTGTTGCCGTCAATTGTCGCGGTACCACTACCGGCGTTGGCCGCTGTGATGGTGAGTGTGTCGCCGTCTACATCGCTGTCATTGGTTAGGGGCGAGATAGCAATCAGTGTGTCTTCGGTGGCATTGATTGTATCGGCTACTGCTACTGGATTGTCGTTGACCGCAGTGACGGTCACTGTCACTGTGCCCGTGCCTGTCAGAGTGCCATCGGTGATGTTGTAGATGATGGTCTCCACGCCATTGAAGTTGGCGTTTGGGGTATAAGTTAAGGTTGAGTCGTTCAGTACTGCCACACCGCCGTTACTGGTTGCCATAGTTGCATTAATGAGAGTGATTGAATCCCCATCGGCATCGGTATCGTTGGTGGTAACAACAATATTGACTGGGGTATCTTCATTGGTTGTTTGGCTGTCGGCCACAGCAACCGGCACATCGGGTACGGCGTTTATGTTCACTGTCACGGTAGAAGACGCGGTGCCTTTGCCGTCGGTTATGGTGTAGTTGATGGTGTCAACGCCGTTAAAGTCGGCGTTGGGAATGTAGTCGATAGTGGTGTCTGAGTTTACTGATGCGGTACCGTTGGTTGCGCCCGCCGTGGTAACGCTCAGGGTGTCGCCATCGCCGTCAGAATCGTTATTGAGCACAGGGACATTGATAGAGCTGTCTTCGTTGATAGTTATTGTCTCTGCAACGGCGATTGGCACATCTTCTACTGAGTCGATGGTTAATGTCACTGTGGATGAGGCGCTTAAAACGCCATCAGAAATGGTGTAATGGATGATTTTGCTGCCAAAAAAGTTTGCAATGGGGGTATAACTTAGTGTGGTGCTGTTGACAATCGTTAGTACACCTACATCTACTATGGCTCCAGTTACCGTTAAAGTATCACCATCGGCATCGGTATCGTTGGCCAGCACCGCGATGCTTGCCACTGTATCTTCATTGATTGTATGAGTGTCGGCAACGGCTACTGG
>JABSOG010000974.1 GCA_013216025.1 Algicola sp.
TGGGCAGGGTCTTTATGCACCGTCGGTGGCCATACCAAAACGTAATTTAAGCTGTCTTGGCGAACGGGCAGCGGTTGCGACATAATCGAAAATTGTTCAGAAAACCGGTCGGCAACAAAGGGGCTGGAGTTGAACAACATATTAGTACGACTCAATACTTCGAGCGCTCCAACATAATGGGGCACTCGCAAACCCACCTTTCGCACTCTGCCTATTTTCGACAAGCTACTCTCTAACGGGATATTGGGACCCCCCCCAAGGGTGACGATAATGTGGGGATATGCTAGAAAGTTGTCCAAGGTTAATTCGGTATTGGCCAACGGGTGGTTTTTGGCCATAAAACAGCGCATCGATTCTTGGCCGACCGGTAACTGGTGAAAATGTTCGGGGATGTGCATGGCTTGCGAGCACAATACCAGGTCGATATTTTGCGCACTGTGATCGAGTAATGATTTTTCGCCTAGGTTGATGATCTCTAATTGGGCGTTGGGTGCACCGCGATAAAACGCTTCAGCGATATGAGGCAAATGTGCCTGCGTTATATAGCTGGTCATGTGCAGACGAAAATTTCGCTCACATTCCAGCGGCGTAAAGTCTTGATTCGATAACAAGACGGTTAATTGATCTAACGTGCTGTGCAGTGGTTGCACCAAAGACAATGCTCGCCGTGTTGGCTCCATCCCTTTGCTGGTTCGCACCAACAAGGGATCACTAAACAGCGTTCTTAATTTGGCCAGTGCGCGGCTCATGGCGGGTTGGCTGATGTGCATTTCGTCTGCCGCCAAGCTGACATTGTGATGCTTCAACAAACTGCTTAAACACAGCAACAACTTAAAATCGATTTGCGACAACATCATACACCTCCTAGCCCCTATACCTTTATGCCCTCATACCTCTATGCGAAAGGCGAATAACCATTACCCTCATTATGCATTGGATTGAATAGTAAAGACAGGTCAGACTGTGCCTTGTCTTATTATTCACCTGTTTCTTATATAAAGGAATTAATCCATGTCAGCTCATACTTTTCGTCTCGGATTGTTATTTATCAGCATTGCTGTGGTGTGTTGGGGTATTTTGCCCATTGCGCTTAAATTGTCTGGTGCTTTTATCGACCCGGTCACCTTAACGTGGTTTCGTTATGCAGTGGCTTTTGTGACCAGCTTTGTGTTTCAGTTGTTTAATGGCAGATTGGTTGAGTTCAAGTCTCTAAAGCGCTTTGATTGGCTGAGGTTATCTTTTGCTGCGTTGTTTTCGATTGGCAACTATGTGTCTTTTGTTTATTGCCTTGATTACTTAACACCCGATCAGGCGCAGCTGAACTTTCAAACGGCACCGTTTTTTTTGGCTTTTGGCGGCGTGCTATTCTTTAAAGAAAAACTAAAACCGGTGCAAATGATGTGTTTTGCCACGCTGGCACTGGGCATGATGTTATTTTTTCATCCCTTTATAGACTTTACCCAACGCTTAGACCCGTCGAAACT
Organism: Algicola sp.; assembly: GCA_013216025.1. Lineage (GTDB taxonomy): Bacteria > Pseudomonadota > Gammaproteobacteria > Enterobacterales > Alteromonadaceae > JABSOG01. The sequence goes on from JABSOG010000974.1 coordinate 1,485, forward strand.
CTTAGACCAGTCGAAACAAGAAAATACCAGCGTATGGCTGGGCTTGTTGATTGTTCAATTTTCGGCAATGTCGTGGACCTGCTATTCGCTGATCCAAAAGTCGATGGTCGCGCGGGTATCCCCGGCCAACTTTTTGTTGTTTATTTACGGTTTTGCCACGGTGGTAATGTTGCCTGCCAGTGACCTGACACATTTTGCTCAAATGCAAAGCGACCAATGGTGGGTGGCACTTTTTTGTGCTTTTAATACTTTGGTCGCTTATGGCTGTTTTGCCCAGTCAATGAAATACTGGTCGACATCGAAAATAGGACCCATGGTTGCATTAACGCCGGTGTGTAGTTTGGCCACTACTTGGGCTGTCAACACCTTGGGTTGGTGGCCAGAAGTGATCAGCTACAATCCACTGGATACATTGTCTACACTGGGGATTGTTTTGGTGGTTTTGTCTGTTTGTGGTATTCAACTGTTGCCAGTTTTGCTGGCCAAGTTTGTCACAAAGCCCAAGGTTTGCCCAAAAAAGTGTCGCCAAACTGTTTAAACAGAGTTTACATTACTTGTTCAGCCTTTTGGCACTCAATAATCCCCATTAAAATCAACGAGTAAAGATTTATATCATCTTTTTATCAGCTGTTGTCCGCTTTTATCGGCCGGTATCACAACTAAATCACAAAAATATCAGTCGGTAACGAGTGTTTTTATATCTTGCGGCAAGTATAACTGTCCTTAACTTACCCGCTTTGACTTTTGACTTTTGACTAGCGACCATTCAACTATTGGACATAAATAAGATGAACGAACTGCAACTTGACACCCAAACACAAAAAAGCGTGTGTGATCACCTTGGACGTATTGACCACCTCGCCATCTCTGTCCCCGATTTGGCAGAGGCTTTGAGCTATTATCTCGATGTACTGGGATTTACCTTAGAAAGTAGATTAGAAACCAACGGCAATTATACCGGCATGGTATCGGCAGTGGTTCGAGCCGCAAAGTTCTCGATAGTGTTGTTGCAGGGCACTACGCCAAAATCTCAAGTCTCGGGCATGATGTTTGAGTATATTCAACGGGTCGACAACGATGGTTTTGCCCAAAAAAGCGTGGCCAAACTGTTCAAACAGATGGAAGAGGCGGATGCCATTTGACTGGTCTAACTTTGTTTTTGTTTATCGTAATCAATCCCCTTTAAAATCAACGAATAAAGATTTATATTATCTTTTTTTAGCCCGCATTGGCGGGTATCATAAAAATATCAGTTGGCACCCAATGCTTTTAAATCCTTCGGCAGGTATAACGGGCTTAACACTAGGCACTTGACCTCATCATGTGTTAAAGCGTCATTTATAGTACTTGTTTAACCGTTGCTTGTTTGATAAACATAGAGTGTTACTTAAATGTGTCAAAGGAATGAAATTAAGTTTTTACTTTTTGTCTGTTGTTGTTGCAAGTGCTGTTATTGGGTTTGTGACGCGGTGAAAAGTAAGGTTCTTGGGCAGTGAGGTTTGATGGGGTTAAATATAATAAAACCCCCTCAAAATACAGTGGAGAGATGTGAATATGAATTTTTCGAAATTAACCGACCCCAAACTTGAGGTCATGAATTACCTTAACGAGGTGGCAATGGATTATCCCAACGCCATTTCGTTTGCTTCGGGCAGACCCCGCGAGGCATTTTTTCAACTTGAAGACTGGCCAGCGCAATTTGCGGCATTTTCAAGTTATCTGGCCGATGAAATGGGGCTTGCACCGAGCG
>JABSOG010000975.1 GCA_013216025.1 Algicola sp.
TGCCCATGGCAAGGCCCAGATTTATCACCCCCAATAGCGGCAACAACAATAGGGTTTGACTTGGGTTTATGCCCAGCGCCCACACAATTAAGATGGTGATCCCCATTAAAATAAGATGATTAACCAACGCGGTGCCCACCACAATCAGTGGTATACACACTCTAGGAAAATTAATTTTTTTCAGTAGGTTGGCACGCGATTTAAACATCGAGATGGTCGAGCTGGTGGTTTCACTAAACACATTCCAGGCAAGGGTGCCTGAAAGTAAATAAATAGCGTAGGCGTAATCGCTGTCGATGCCCGATAACCTCGCCCCCAGCAACTGTGACAACACAATGGCCAGCACCAGCGCCTGAGCCAGCGGATGTAAAATCATCCAAGCCCCGCCCAACCGGCTACGGGTATAACGTCCGCTGATGTCTGAGCGAATTGACGAGGCGATAAAGTGCCTATACTGCCAAGCACCTTTGGTCATCAAGATCATGCGCTAGCAGCGGCCGAATTGATCTTCAAAACGCACAATATCGTCTTCGCCAAGGTAACTGCCGCTTTGCACTTCAATCAGCTCAAGCGGTAATTTGCCCGGATTTTGCAAGCGGTGTTTTTTAGCGATGGGGATAAACACCGACTGGTTTTCGCTGACCACCTGTTGGGTTTCGCCAATCTGCACGATGGCAGTGCCCGATACCACCACCCAATGTTCGGTGCGGTGATAATGCATTTGCAAAGACAAAGACGCGCCGGGTTTAACGGTAATGCGTTTAACCTGATAACGAGAGCCCTCGCCTATCAAATCATAACAGCCCCAAGGGCGGTGCACTTCGCGGTGTTCCATCAATTCAGGTCGGTTGCGTTTTTTGAGTTCTTTCACCACCAATTTAACATCTTGAATTTGATTTTTGTCGGCCACCAGCAAGGCATCAGGAGTATCGACAATGACCACATTTTCTAGGCCGATGATAGACACCAGCTTGTGGGTGTTGTGCACCAAATTATTACGGCTGTTAATCGCAATAACATCGCCTACCAGCGCGTTGTTTTGCTCGTCTTTATGGGCAATTTCCCACAACGAACTCCAACTGCCGACATCATTCCAACCTGCATCAAGCGCGACGGCGACCACGTTTTCGGCTCGTTCCATCACGGCATAATCAATCGAATCATCTGGACAGGCGGCAAAACTGGCTTGGTCGACCCGCACAAAATCGAGATCTTGTTGGGCTTTATCGAGTGCTTCAACACAACAATTAACAATCTCTGGGTTAGCTTTTTTCAAGGCATCGAGATAAACCGAGGCTTTAAACACAAACATCCCACTGTTCCAGTAGTAATCACCACTGTCGATATACCGCCGGGCGGTTTCAAGATCAGGTTTTTCGACGAACTTTTCAACCGGATGTGCCATCAAACCGTTACCTGGGTGTTCTGGCAGTGAGACTTTGAGATAACCATAACCGGTTTCGGGTTTGTCGGCGACGATACCAAAAGTCACCAGTTTGTTTTCTTTGGCGGTGGCAATGGCGCAATTAAGCGCGGCCTCAAAAGCGTTTTGATCGTCGATGATGTGATCAGCCGGAAAAATCGCCACAATGGCATCTGGGTCTTGTTTTTGGGCTTCGAGTGCGGCCAGCGCGATGGCGGGGGCGGTATTACGGCCAACCGGTTCTAAAATAATCGCAGAGGGGGTATTGCCGATGCTGTGGCATTGTTCGGCGACTTTAAAGCGGTGATCTTCATTGCAAACGATGATTGGATTGGTCAAATGCCCCACCCTGACCACAGTTTCCTGCAACATGGTGTAAGCACCCCCGGCCAGATTCAACAACTGTTTGGGATACTGTTTACGAGAAAGTGGCCACAAGCGAGTGCCCGAGCCACCGGATAATACAACAGGGATGATCAGCATATACAGTCCGTTTAACTTACATTAATACGAAATAACAAAGCCGCGAATGCTACCATAACTGGGGCAAAAATAAATGGAAATTTCTACATGTACTTACGAATTTCAGTGATAAAAAAGGTCAACGCTTCGCGCTCAACCAGCGTTAAGTCTGGATGCCAAACATCCATCAGCAGACAAACCCGAGTTTTATCCGACTTGTTCCAAGCTTCATGCTGATATGAGTAATCAAACAACAGGCACTCGCCTTCGGTCCAGCCCCGAGTTTCACCGGCAACTTTAATACCGCAGTCACTAGGCTTTTCGTTAGGGATGTCGATAGCCAAATGCAGGTTAATTGAAAAGTTCCACAAATCGCAGTGTGGGGGTATCGTCACGCCGGGTGCCAGCACCGAAAAATGCATTTCAAGCAGCGGGCATATCCAGTCTTTCAGTTCATTATTAAGAATGCCCCGGGTGGTCGGCACTTCGCCGGTATCAGCGGTTGGCTCGCCATCTTTAACCAGATAATAGGCCTGCCATTCGTTATTGCTGACAATGTAATGATCGTACTGTTGCATTTTGTCAGGCTGGTTGTTCATCATATCGAGCACTTCGTGCTTAATTTTCGCACTGTTGCTTTCAAGCGCAGCGACAACTGGCTTTAAGCCTTCAAACTGATTTTTGTCGAGCCAACCGCCGTCAGACAAACCTGGCATCACCCACTTGGCATCTTCTTGCAGTGGGTCTCGCTCAGACGGTTTGGCATACATCATCGCCTCGACACGGTTAAGCGAATCTGCGCCATATTTTTGTTTTAGCTCGGCAAACTTATCATCAATCTCTGGTAGCACTTACAGGCTCCTAATATACATAATTCAATTCCAAGGATGATAACATCAATCAATCATCACTCCATGCCTAATCTGATCAACGGTGCGTTTGGCAAAACCAGCCTTATTAACAGCCTTACCAAGGTTGGGCTCACACCAGTTATGGTCAAAGCTGATATTAATTTCTTGCGGCAGGTTTTGGTAAAAACTGTCGAGCGCCACATCCCCAAGAATGATATCGGTGACAAATTCAGAGCGAATTTTAACCTCAGGCAATGCAATACGGCCGCGTTGGCCCCACTTTATTTGCGCATTATCACAGCTAAAGTCGGTAAACTGAGGGATGATTGCCATATCTCGGTCGGCGTTGAATTGGGTTTTCATCATCACCGCTTCAAACGCCATCGCGACATCTTCGCGTACCGACGAATAGCTGTAGGCATCCATGGCATGGTCTAGCGCTAACGCGTCCCCAGCGCCAATAGGGGTCATGGCTCTATGTTC
>JABSOG010000976.1 GCA_013216025.1 Algicola sp.
CCGGGTCTTCTCCTTCGATGTCGTCAATCAGTTCTTCATGGTTAATCGGTGGTCGTAACGCCCCGATGGCTTGCCAGACTGCTCGAGGCATTTTGTCGAATGGGATCAACGGCACCGAAGCGGGCAACCGAGCCGAAACATGACCTGACTGGTCAAGCGCAGTACCGTCACCCTCGGGATAGAGGTCGGTCCATTGGTCATCTTCAAAGATATTGGTTTCGATATCGCCGCTGTAATAAGACCATTGAATGGGGCTGTTTATGCCATTCCCACCATTTAAGCCATCACTTGAACCATCGCCTAAACCGTCACTTAAAAGCGCGGGATCGTCAACATAACGAGTATCCCCCTGCACCTTTGATACCGTCAGGTTAATCTCACATTCTGGCCAGCGATCTGCGGCATATTGGGCGGCATTTTTGAGGTCTTGATGGGGCCTGAGCACCAAACCGACATACATACCTTTGGTGTCGGCACCATCTTTTACAAAGGGTAAAAATGGCGCTATGACGGTCACTTGTGCCTTCTTGGCGTTGTATTCGGTTTTGAGGCTATAATCGCCCTGCTCTGCGTGAGGCACAATAATCGCACCAATGGCGGCATTGACTGCCGACAAGGTGCGGTCGGTTTCAAAAATAATGGGCGTTGCAAGCTCCGGATCGTCCACCTCAACTTTGGCCCCGAGCGGCACATTAACCACCAGCGGCTGGCCTTCACCGCCAAGGGTCTTTTTCAGCGCAAAGGCCAAGTCGGTGGTGGCACTGGTGGCCAGTTTGGCTTTAACCCCGAGCAAATCGATGAACTTGTCGTAGTTTTGCTGCGGCAGGTTGTTGATTTGATACAACAGGGTTTCGGTCATCCAGGCATGGACTTTGATCAACGTCATGCCCGGATCAGAATCATTGAGGTTGGTCCACTCGGGGGTGAACTGCGGGATCAGGTTTTTGGCATGATCCACCAACTGTTTAGTGGTGAGGGTATCCAACTGGGGCGCTTGGTTTGTCATCCGTTTAAGCCTCCTAGCCTTATTCATTTAAATAAAAGGGATACACCAAATTATGGTGTGCGTTATTGCTGCGTAGCCGGTAGTCGACATTGATGAACATTTGATTGGCCAACGCCGGGTCGCTGGTGGCCTTAACCGACAACACGTCGATGCGCGGTTCGAACTTAATCAACGACTGGCGCACCTCTTCACCGACCAGCGCCCGGGTATTGGCGTTGTTGGGCGCAAACAGGTAGCGCGAGAGATTGCAGCCATAATCAGGTTCCATCACCCGGCTGTTTTTGGGGGTGCCAAGCAATATATAAATCGCTTCTTCGACACTGTCGGCCCCTTCAACAAACGACAAACTGCCTCGGGCGTTAACCCTAATCGGAAATTTCCAACCTTTTCCTAAAAAGCTTGCCATGGTCAGTCTCCTACCAAAACGCTGGGATCGGCCGATAACACCATACCCTTGGCATTGCCCGGCGCTTGGGCGCTGGCGGCGTTTTGCTGAGTCGGGTCCATAAAACGCACTAAACCGGCTTTGTCAGCACCGAAAAACACCGAACCACTGGCACTGTCGATATAACACATGCCATTTTGCGTGCCGCTGGTAACACCCGAACTGGGGTCTGCGGCTTCAGCGCCCGATGAATCTTTGACGATTGAGGTATCGAGTAGGATATATTCTCCGCCCACCAGCAGTTCTTTATTGGCCACTTTGCTGGTGTTTTTTGCATCAGCCAGTTGGGCAACATTAGGATAAGGTACTGGTAGCGGTGTGCCACTGACATTGGTCAAGCAGATGTCGGGAAAGGCAAAAGCAATGCCCTTGGCCGGTGCTATTGGGTTGCCCATGGGGTGCCCTCCCCTTCACTGTTATTGGTTAAGAGTGGATTCTTTATTACTGGATTAATGAATTTGAGTTTCAGCTGTCGATATTGACTCACCGCCACATCGTCGTCAGACCAATGACCACGCCATACAATGTTGATATAACCTTTGTCAGGGAACATTTCGAGGATGTCCATCTTCATTTTAAATTGTCGTCGACACCACTGGCTGGCTTCATCTTTGCCTTTGCCACAGTAATGGTCATAACGGGCCTGAGGCAGCGTTGATGGCAAAACAAACCGAAAGGTGCTGAGAAACGTTCTGCCTTCGCCATTTATATGGTGTCGTTTAAGCAGCACTTTTGCCCCGGGCAAACCCTCTTGCCTCACCCTGACGCGACTGCCTTGATAAAACTCATCGTTGGTCACGATGGTCAGGGTCGCATCATTATCAGATAGCGTGACTTGTGGTAAACGACTACTAAATTGTTGGTTACGGTCATCCCATTGCTGAACCGCATTATTTGCTTCAATACCAGCTGTTTCACCATTGCCGACTTCGCCACTTTGTCGGTCCATTACTAATTCGTCATCTATATAAAGTTGATAACCCAAATGCTCCGGCTGTAAATGCTGAAGCGTGGCTTCGCTAACGGCTTTAAAGTTTTTAATCACGATATCGGCTCGGTGTTTGACTGGCACTAAATCGCCATCGTGATATTCGGTTTGTGTGCCTTTATAATTGTCAGCCAAATAGATTTCGGTAGCGATGCTGTCGGCCTCAAGTTGCGGTAAGTCAGTCATATCAGTCAAACCTGCTAATACTGCTGGATCGGTGGTATAGGTCTCGCACAACTCTGGCAGTAAATAGCGGGCTTTGATTGCAGCGACAAAGACCTGAGCCGCATCTACTCCCGCATCAGTATCATGCTGATAGCGTATTTTTGTCACATTTTTATAGGTGTCATTCACAACCCTTGTGTCGTCATAAGGCTGGTCGGGTACCACCTCGCTAGACAGTACGCCAATAAAAAACTGGGCGCTGGCGTTGTCGGGCAAATCAAAAATCTGTTTCATCATCACTGCCTTATGGATTGATATGCACTGGGTTGCCCTTGAGGGTCAACTGGGCATCGGCTTCAACAATTACCTCATTACCTTTGAGGGTCAGGGTTTTGTCGGTAGTGATCTCGATACCATCGGCATTCATCACGATGGTATTGCCGTTTTTGTCTTCGATGGTGATACTTTCTTCTCCCTCGGTATCATCAAACACCATTAAATGGCCGCTGATGGTTTTGAGCGTGCGCTTTTGCGGGTCATCTTCGGGTGGCAGGTTTTGCCCGTTGTATAAAAACCCGACAATACAGGGCCTGCGTTTGTTGCCGTCAAGAAAG
>JABSOG010000977.1 GCA_013216025.1 Algicola sp.
TCAATGAAAATTTAGTCGCAAAACAGCGTAGTGAATTATGGATTCGCTAAGGCGCGGCTCAGTTGTTGCCTGCTACTGGCGCGCCTAGCAATTGGGTGTGAATAATAATCGCCCCAGACTCAGGTTCTGGTTCCGGTTCAGGTTGGTTACATGCAGCACCACTACAAACAGCACGACCATTTTCCAGGGCGTAATCCACATAAATATAACTGGAACAGTTGTGGACACTACTGCCTGTTATGCCATCAAAGTAATAACAGGCTTTAACACCAAATGAGCCACTATTATCAGGGTTGTGGCGCGTGTATGAATTATAATTACGTAAACTATTTCCAAAGGTATAAGCGTAACCAGTAAAGTATGGATTTTGCTCGACATCAGCATTCCATGAGAAAACGATTGCCGAGGCATCCCCCGTTAAAGAGATACTTGTAGGTCCGGGAACTAGACTACTATCAGCCACTACATAGTGGTGATCACTTACTACCGTTGAATTGCTTGTAGATGTACCTTCTATATAAATTTTATAACCACGCTCAGCTTCTAATGCGCCTGTATCGCCTATATTGGCGGTGAGTTGCCATACAGTATCTGATTTAACAATATCAGATTCTAATTTTCGCTTAACCCCTGTAGTAGCACTTTCAATATAAAGATAGGCTCTTGCTACACCACTGGGATGGCTGAAGATAGCGCTAACCAGACCAGGATCAAAAGGGTCGACCAACTCTGTGGCACACCCTGCATTGGATCGATGACAGCCCGGTGAGCTAATGAGTCTGGCGCTAGGTGCTTCAGTATCACCACTAACATACACTATACCCCTGTGGTCAGATGAAGGGTCACCGTAGTGCGAGGACATATCAACATTTCTGGCACTACTCGTAACGAAGAACACATCATAGACATTGGTCATATCAAGATCACTTAACCTTACATTTACATGATTGAGACTATTGATATATTCCGCACTACTATGATTAACCACATTTTCTACATTATATTTATAAAGGTAATTTCCATCACGATAGGGTTTGATATAAATGGCAAAGCTTTTGGAACCTTTCGATGAATGGATCGCCCATACTGGCGCTAGTGGAAAATTAACAACATTTGTCTTAGGCGCTGTAAAACAATAACCGCTATTAGAACAGGCAAAAACCCTAAATGCGGCCTTCATTACATTGGGCGAATGGCGTAAATACCCTTTACCTTGGCTATGTGCATCATTGGCAGTTGTATCAGGCATGCCAGTGCCGTAACTAAGCTCTTGCCATCCTTGATCAACAGCGCTATCAAATAACGCCTCATCTTCGGTATAAAATATCCGCACATAATCAGCTTGAGCATCTTCAATAAACCATCTAAATTCAAAAACATCAGAAGTTTCAGTGGTTACGGCAGTAAAAGTAACGTCACTATTAACATCAATCTGTTTCAAAGTTTCATTACATGTGCCGCCCTGACAAGACGTCAGTTTTAGTTTCACCTGTGCAGCTTGGGTCAGATTACTCAGCGTGCCCGACCAGGCATTAACACTGCCGTTATAAATCAGTTGCCAACTGTCATCAATAAACTGCGCTAAGCTAAACGTATCGTCGTTAGCCATAGGCCAGGTCATTGATACGTCATATTGTGTATCTGTGCTGGTTTGCCCGTTTATTGAATAAAGCCACTGGGTTGGGTTATCCGGCAATTGCATGTTATCTGGTGGGATAAAGGTTGTACTGGGCGCGACAACCACCGACGCTTCAGCAATAAGTAAGGTTGTAGGCTCAGTAGCGCCATCCACATAATATTGTGAAACGAGTTTAACTTCCACAATGCCACTTTCAATATTGTCAAACCACAGGCTTTCTCTGGGTGTTTCTCCCTTAAATTCGTACAAAGAATCTAATAAATAAGATTTCCATGGGGTAGCAACGCCTAAGTCATCCAACATTCTATATTGCAACTTAATATCGCAATTAAGTCTTGGACAATATTGATCTAGAGGGCTACCTCGCCTCCAATTCGCCGTTGCCAACGTACCATTTTGGTTTGCAAAAACATCACTGTTGGTTGCTGTGAGACTCAATTGTGGGGCGAGTGGATGCCTTACGGACGCACTCACACCATTCCCCCAGTTCCTGGATGTGCTCCAATCACGCCCCACCACGCGAAAATTGGTGTAACCAGTGGTGCTAACATCAATTGCATAGTCAACGTATTCTGGCCCTGCCACTGGATAGAATCGTATCCATTCGGCATTTCCATATTCAGGTAGTTCAGGTATATAGAAAATTTGACTCTCTCCCATCCAGCCAGGGATTAACGCACTAAATTTAAAAAGACCGTCAATTGAAAAAGCTTCTCTTAGTTTTATGCGCGGTTGTGCATCGTAAATTTTTTCACTGCTGTCAAGTATTACGTCATTTACCGCCGCAGCACCTTCTTTGGCTTTTTTATCCGCGATAACTTGAACAAACAATTTACCCGAATCTTCATAGTCATTCATTATCTTTGTGATATCACTAAGATCTAATTCAAGGCTTGGTTCTTGAACTGTGATCGGTTGTTCAAATTGTTCAAATCTAGAATACCTGTTGTCATCTTTGTACGAATACTTAAGTCTAAAGTTTTCATACGCTTCAAGCAGCACGGGATCGGTTAAGTTCACCGTTACAGGGGCATAATAGGTATCGGTTTTAAAATCATTTAACTGCAGCAGATCTAAATTGACTAATGTTTGCTCATTGGCAAGCTCGCTATTGACCCACTGCCCACCTTCTAATATATCAGCCGTTAAACGCCATTCAATTGTGGCATTTGAACTCAGACCCTGGGTGTCAATTGAAATAGTACAAGGCAAGCCAATAGTGCAGCCCAATGCGGCTAAATCGACAGTAGTTGAAACGCCATTGACCACATAAGAAAAAACCACATTTTGAATGCCACCTAAGATCGAAATGGGGATGGTTATATTGATATCGACAGCATCTTGGTTGGTTTCAACTGGGAGTACATCAAAAGCAACAAGGTGGGGTACAAATGCTGAAAACTGCCCGCCAATAAGCTTAACCTCAAAATCACCTGATACACCGGCCGCCTCGGTAGCTGCGACGACATAATAGGTTCCCGCAGACAGCACCGTTGATATTTCAGCCAACGCAGGGTCATAACCAACCCCATTTTGCGCCACTTTTTGGCCTGAGCTA
>JABSOG010000978.1 GCA_013216025.1 Algicola sp.
GCGAATTTTTACAGGCGTCGTAAAAATTATTACCCGCGGCAACAACAACGGTGATCCCGGCATCTATCATAGCTTGCGTCGCATTATCCCAGGCAACAGAACCATCAGGGTCGCTCAAGCTCATGTTTACAACAGCAGGACCTTGATGAGAGGCAACATCATCGATGACCCATTCCATACCTTCAATAATATTGGCAACCGTTTTAACTTCACCACATTCCATTACCCTTACCGCAACAAGACTAACCTCTTTGGCAATACCATAATTTGTGCCTCCAACCGTACCGGAAACATGGCTGCCGTGGCCATGGCAATCGGTGCTGTCAAAATCGTCCCTAAAAGGGTTATAACCCATACGTAAACGAGTTTGGCCTGTTGCATCGTCAAATTCATTGGTTGATGCCACTGTGCCAGTATCTAACACGTAAGCGGTAACGCCTGCGCCGCCTCGGGGGGTGTTGTATTGACCATCAAGCGTTAAATATCTTTGATCGACTCTATCAAGGCCCCAGCTTGGTAAGTTGTTGTATTGCGTCTGTAAATTATAATTAACATTCGCTTTCGGTTGTTTTTTCGGCTGTTTCTTAGGTATCGTTCTTATCGCACGGTTTTCAGTAATGAATAAAACATTTTGAGCCATTTGCAGTGATGTTACGGCCGCTTGAGCTGTTTGGATGAGCATCATGCCTGAATGTTTGAATATCTTTTTAACGGTTAAAGGACTATTTTTCGTTAATTTCCTTTTTTGAATGGTCATAAAATCACTGTTTGACATGCCAGCTACTTTTGCTGACAGGTCAAAGATGACTATATATTCTTTCATTTGTCCTTGTTCTGTTTGACTAGGACTAAGGTGACCCGGACTAAGGAGGTTTGTAGCAGAAACCGATGTAAGGGTCAGTGCACCTGCACTTAATATGATGGCACTGACAACTTTGTTAAATTTTTTCATTTTTGTATCCTCTACACTTTTGCCACTTTGGGCATTTTTGTTTTTTTGTTTTTTGGTTAAACGATTATTATTGGTAACTTGCTTTTAACGTGACGCCAACGAACGCTTCAGCACTATCAAGTACGATGAAATACGTACCAGGGCGTGTATTTGTGATGGTACAAGCCTCATTATTAGTCGTTGAACCTGAATAACAGTCTTTGTTCCAAAGCACAGGCAGTTGACCAAATTTAACCAATAAGTCAGCATCACCCGTTCCGCCATCAGCGGTAATACTTAACGTTTTACCTGCAGGTACTGTTACTTCTCTAACAATTTGGGTATTTGAACTGAGGTTGCTTTCATCTAATAAAATGACGGGGTCAGTTGTGCCAGACTGACAAAAATCATAATCAGGTGCATTTGCAGACTCACATAAAACAGCACAATGGGCTTGTGTACTGTCTATTTCGCAACTTTGAATGCACTGAGATTGTGTTGGATCTTGATCACAAGTTAAAGGTGGTTCAATTGTCGTGCCGCCAGCGACTTGAACATCGAGTGTCCAGTCAATTGAACCGACAATTTTATCAAGATCTTCCCATGGACCACCGGCATTATCATAAACTTGAAGCGTCCAGCTACCTTGGGCGGCCTCACCTCTGAAGTTATAAAAGACTTCGCGTATATCACGGTGCATGTGCCAAATACCATCGCTCGACAAAACGTTAACCTTGGTGCCTGATGGAGAAACCAGATAAAGGTCTAATTCACCGACTTTTTCATGGTTTATATCCATGGTCACTTTTACATCATAAGTCACTAATGTTTCGGAAGGGTCGCTTGATGTTAAGTCGACACTGCTTGAAACGCCGTCAGGTAACCAGGACGTCAGTTCAAGTGTTTGCGCAGTTAAGCTCACCGTATTTAACTCGCCGGGTAAAACTTCAACATTTAGACTTTGCTCGTACCCGCTGGCAACCAAAGTGATAGTATGATCGCCCAATGGCATATTTTCGTCAGCCGTGACAATTAAACTAACGGTTTGTCCGGCTTGCCCTGTGGCTTTTGAAAGCGAAGCTGTGATGCCACTCGGGGTTACAACACTTAAGCTTGCACTGTTTACAAAACCGTTTTTACTGACTAAATCAAACACAATTGTATTGCTTTGTCCTTTGATGATTTCACTTTGCCCTCTGACTTGCTCATTGGCTTCAAACGCCAAATGCTGGGCAGGGTCGGCAGCAATCAGCATTTTATGTAAATTAACTCGTTTGCCGCTGACGGTTTTATCTTCTAACGATGCTAACTTGTCGCCAGTTTCCATTAACAGTTTTTTAAGGGCTACTGCAGTTAAATCAGGGTTAATGGATAACGCCAAAGCAGCAGCACCGGCAACATGAGGGGCTGCAAAAGAAGTGCCTTGCAGCAAAGGGTAATAAGGTTGTTCAGCGTTTTGAATAAGTGATTCAGTCGAAGTAATGGCAACACCCGGTGCACCAATGTGTACAGTATTACGTCCATAGTTACTGTGACTATAGGCAAATCGGCCATTGTGCATTGTACTGGCCACAGTGATGACATTATTATTGGGTAAGTTACCTGGCATCTGGGTAATAACATCATTGTCGGCAAAATCATTGCTGGCTGCTACGACGAATAGAACATCTTCCTCGGCAAATTTTTCTACCATCATTTCCCACACCAAAATGTCATCAGCATCTTGTGCAGGGTCTTTCTCTTGAGAGTAAGAGTTATTAATGACACGAATATTTAAGCCCTTATTGCGTTTCAGACTTAATAAATAATTCATACACTCATAAATAGAAGAGGTGCTGCCCCCTCTGTCATCACTAAATGCCTTACACGCCACTAAAGTGACCGCATGGTTAATACCCGCCAACCCTTTGTTATTGTTACCAACAGCACCGATAATACCTGCGACGTTTGTACCATGGTCATTGCCATCAATAGGATCAGAATCGCCATACCAGGTATCGATACCGTGAATATCATCGATATAACCATTATTATCGTTATCTATGCCATCGTTTGGAATTTCATCGGGGTTTGTCCACATGTTACTGGTCAAATCGGGGTGAGTATAATCAATGCCAGTATCAATAACCCCAACCACTACGGCTTTAGAGCCAGTTGAAATGTCCCAAGCTTCTGGTGCGTCCAAGTCTTGGTCATTGGCTTGATGCAAACTGGCTTGATCAGAGAATAATGGATCATTAACCGCCCCCTTTGATTCAATAGGTTT
>JABSOG010000097.1 GCA_013216025.1 Algicola sp.
GGGGATGTCGAGTTGCCAGTCGGCAAACCCGGCTGAGCCTTTGCCTCGGCGGCTTAACCCGCGAAACTTACGGCGAATGGCGACTTCTAAATTCGAATTGCCCGGCAGGCTGATATCTGTTTGGTTAAAGCCGATTGAACCCGAGTTTAGGTCTATTCGCTCACCCAACAAATCGGTTGTTTCTGGCGTGATGGTCGGTTCGACCTTCATTCGCTCTAGAATTTTACTGTCTATTGGTGCGGTTGAATCGGGTTTTGCTGAGGCGTCATCACCGCCTTGGTCTGCCGCCAAAGTGGCAAAATCAAAAGCCCCTTTGTTGACGACACGGCTCATCATGTAGTCGTGACGTTTTTGTGAGGACTTGTTTTTCTTTACTTTCTTTTCACCGGCATAAGCCGATGTACTCAAACCCAGTGTGAACAGGACGAGCAGTAACGCATTACTGATTGTTAAAGGTTTCATTATTATTCGATTTTAGGGTTTGTTGGAAAATTTTCGCAGGATTCTAATCTCAGGAACAGGAAGTGTCAATGTTTTTGTTGGGTTTTTAAGGGCTGGTGGTATTGGGGTGATAAAGGGTCAGTTGGGGGTATTTAATGTCGTTTTTGGCTGTTTATCGCGATTGGATCAGTCAACATTCGCTAGATAACATTATGGTGGCAGCGATTGGCGATTAGCGATTAGCGATTAGCGATTGAAGCAGATTTATTGAATAATGAAAAAAGAAAAAAGAAAGGTCGCTGGCCAAACGCGCAACCAACACTTAAGGCCAGCTAATCACTCTATCCCGAACCGTAAATAAAACGAGGTTAGAGTAACTGCTGATAAGTTTACACTAAAAATGGCCGTTTTGAATCGCTGAAAGTCGCGATCTTAGCCGCTTCAATAACTAATTTCGCAAAAAGCGAACTAACCGGGCCACATTGGCCCGAGTATTGCTAAGCCTTTGATTAATAGCTGATTAACAGATGTTCAAACGTCAATTTAAGTGAGTGATTTAAAATGAAAACAATACCAATGACTGTCCTGCTTTGTTTATCCATGTTTCAAATCTTCGCAACAAAGGCAGACGAATTACGTCCGGTACAAAGCGGCTTTACTCACCATACTCCGCAGTATCATATGAACATACGCAAAGTGCTATTAGACCCGAATGAGCGCAGAGAAAAATTACAGTTTCTTTACATGCCCTCATTCACACCAGAAATTCTACTAACGGTTCAACAAGGTGGTATGGCCTATGATGCTATAGTGCAAACAACCGAAAGGGGTTTGTGGCGGTTCAGAGGCAATTTAGACAAAGTCAAAGTTATTGAGCAACGAAAGACACTATCCATAAAACTCGTTGAACGCATACAAGCCGTTTGGCAAACCATGCTAGTGAGAACACGATATTTACCTTTTGGCAGCAAACATCGTCAGATAGTGCACCAAGGAAAATCTAAAGTTGGGTATAGTATGACCTTTGACGGTGTAGGTGCTGTTTTTCTAAAATTCGTTGAAAGTTACGGTGTCTTGAGCGGCCACACTAGCAATCCTGAAAAAGACACAAAACCTGAAATCATGATGCGACTCGGCAAAACGATGATCGATTACGTGCTTGCGCCAAAAGAAAAAGAAGACGGATTACAAAGCAAAATCGTCGCATTGACTCACCGACTTGAACAACTGCTGGCCAACGACAAGTCAGGTTGGCAGCCACCTCAATTTATCTGCGATACCACCGAAGCAGCCGCACTAATTGCTATAAAGTACATTGCAACCGCACAGGTCGCTGCCAACCATTGTGACTTTGTTGAAGTAGCAACCAACAAATTCCACCATTGGTTAGCTCAACACCACAAAGAGATTGCGGCACTTGACCATTACTACCGACAGGCACCCCAGTTGAAAACCCAGCTTGAGAAAGAAATTGACTCAGAAAAACAACGATGGTCCACCAGTAAAAACCACAAAAACGATTGCTTAAGTACTGCCAATAAATTTGCCAAACAAGCCGATTTTGAAGCCAACGAAACCCATCAGTGTCATTATTACAATATTCTTGATAGGTCGATTTTTAGATAGACCATGGTCCCTTGGTATTGTGCCAGTTGTTTTTCGACCTTGATTTGATGTTTGGCCTCGACCTCAATAAAACCCGTGACGCCACCCCAACTTATTTGTACTATTGCGCTCGAATATTTGCTTGTTGCAACTCAGAGATAAACTAACACAATGAAAGTAATCCACGCCTTTTGGTCACCGTCATCTGGTAATGACCTGATTCAGTCTGGCCAGTTTGGCCTGTGGGTCGAAACGCTAGAGCCAACTCTTTGCAAAGAAGACACTGGCAAAGAAAGCACCAACAAATCCCGCTCAATTCATCCCAGACAATTGCCCGATAGCAAGTTAGCCACCTTTGCCCAAACCGAGTGGCAAATCGACACCAACCAAAACCCAGTGGACAATAGTAAAATTGAGTTGCCCACTTTTGATACCAAACCACTGCCCTGCCCTGAGTTAGGTGGCTTTTTCGAGCATGACGAGCAGGCCGAGCAGATAATCGTAAAACCTTGGCAAGTAGATCATCTGACGCTCGAACGACCTTTGCAGGCGCTCAATCAGATTCATTTTTTGAGTCAATATCAAAGCAGTGAGTATCGGCTTGGCAGCGACTTTTTGTTTTGGTATGAATTTGCTCTAAGCATTCGTCAAACCCTGGTAAAAGAACAGTTTATGCCGCAGTTATTGCAGTGCAAAGACCCCACACGTAAAACCGCCAAAACCAACGTTTATCAAAAGTGGCAGCTGGTATCTAGTGACTTTGAAAGCTCGCTTACCCGCTTGGCCAAACAAATGCCGTTGGCCTGCACCCAAGGGTTTGAACCACAAAGTCTGCTGCGTCATTTTACCGAAGTCGTCGTTAATCGACATTTGACTGATGCCAGCGAAAAAACACCAAAAACGGTTCAGAACAAATTTGGTAGCAGTATCATCGCGGAACGTTTTGATCTCGACCCTTTGCTTGGCACCGACAGTTTCTTTGTCGAAAAACTTGAACAATGGCACCCATGGCAACATAAAATCCACAACCTGACCCAAAGCAACGATGTGCAATTGTGCTTTAGGCTGCAAGATGCCCGCAGTGGTGAACCCGACAGTTGGACCGTTCATTTTGTCGCAGCATCTCGGCAAGATCCGTCTTTTAAACTCGACTTGGCCGAGCTCTGGGCCAAGTCAACCAGTGACAAAACCAAACTAAAACCTTTGCTCGGCGACGATTTTGAGCATCAAATATTGGGGGCACTCGGCGGTGCGGCCCGTATCTATCCGATGTTATGGCAAGGTATGAACAACCAACATCCCGCCAGCATTCAACTGACGATGGACGAGGCTTTTGCCTTTTTGAAAGAATCAGCCTGGGTTTTAGAAGATGCCGGATTTAAAGTCATCGTGCCCGCGTGGTGGACACCAAAAGGTCGACAACGGGCCAAGGTTAAATTGCGCAGTAAAAGCAAGAGTTCGAGCAGTTCAAGCAATGACAATAAAGGATTGTTGTCGCTCGAAAGCCTAGTCGAATATCGTTACGAATTGGCAATTGGTGACCAACCAGTAACCCCAGCCGAGTGGGCACAATTGGTTGACGCTAAATCGCCTTTGGTTGAGTTTCGCGGCCAATGGATGGAGCTTGAGCAAGATAAAATGGATCATATGCTGACCTTTTGGCAGCAACATGGCGATGAAAGCCCGCAAGCCCCCATGGCTGAGTTGATCAAAACACTGGCCGAACAATCAGATGTTTTTGAGGTTGGCCACGACGATGCGTTAAGTTCAATGCTGAGTAAACTAACCGACAATGCAGCGCTTGAGCCAATTGATGACCCGGTGCAACTTAACGCCACTTTACGCGACTATCAAAAACGAGGGGTGTCGTGGTTACGTTATCTCGAACAATTGAACCTCAATGGCTGCCTTGCCGATGACATGGGTTTGGGTAAAACCATTCAAGTGATTGCCACCATGGTTATCGACCACGATAAAAAATCTGGCCCAACACTGCTGATAGCCCCCACTTCGGTGATGGGCAATTGGCAAAAAGAGGTCGAAAAATTTGCCCCGCAGCTTAAAACCCATATTCACCACGGTGGTAATCGGTTAAATGATAAAAAGGACTTTAACGCGCTGTGCAACGCGCAAGATATGCTCATCACTTCTTATAGCCTGGCCCGACGTGATGCCAAGCTGATGGGCGGAATTAAATGGCAACGAATAGTGCTCGATGAAGCGCAAAACATCAAAAACCCCAAAGCCGCGCAAAGCAAAGCCATATTCAAGTTAAAAGCCAACAGTCGCTTGGCCTTAACGGGAACGCCGGTTGAAAACCGTTTGTTGGACTTATGGTCGATATTCAATTTTCTTAACCCCGGTTATCTGGGCACTCAAGCACAATTTCGCAAAACCTACGAATTGCCCATTCAAAAGAATAACAGCCTGACCCAATCAAAGGTGCTGAAAAAGCTGATCGAACCGTTTATTTTACGGCGCATGAAAACCGATAAAAACATCATTAAAGACCTGCCAGACAAAGTCGAAAACAAGCAATATTGTAACCTGTCTAAAGAGCAGGCCGCACTATACGAGGCGGTTGTGAATGATGTTAATGTGCAACTAGAAGAGAAGGAGGGTATAGAACGACAAGGCCTGATGTTGTCGACGCTGACCAAACTCAAACAGATTTGTAACCACCCCATGCAGTTTTTGCAAGACGGCAGCGAGTTTACGCCCGAGCGTTCACACAAACTCGAACGACTTATTGAAATGCTCGACGAAGCGCAGGCTGAAGGTGACAGCGTGCTGATTTTCACCCAGTTTACAGAGATTGGCGATAAGCTGGTGCAATATCTTAGCCGCGAAAAGCAGCTCAATTGTTATTACATTCACGGCGGCGTGGCTCGCACCAAACGCGAAGCGATGATCACGGAATTTCAAGACCCTGCCACCGGGCCGTCTGTGTTTGTACTGTCGCTTAAGGCCGGTGGCGTTGGTATTACCCTGACTCGCGCCAATCACGTCTTTCACTTTGACCGTTGGTGGAACCCGGCAGTTGAAGATCAAGCCACCGACAGGGCCTTTCGTATCGGCCAGAAGAAAAATGTGTTTGTTCACAAGTACATCACCATTGGCACCCTCGAAGAGCGCATTGACGAAATGATTGAAGATAAAAAACAGATGGCCGACAGCATTGTCGGCACCGATGAAGGTTGGCTGACCAAACTGGATAACGATGCGTTTAAATCGTTAATTGCGTTAAACAAATTGACGGTCGTGGAGTAGACAAATGAGCAAAACCAGTAAAACTTGGTGGGGACAATCCTTTATAACGGCACTCGAAGAATTTATTGACCCCGGCCGATTGAGCCGAGGCCGTGCCTATCGCACCGATAAAAAGGTAAAAAAATGGGATATTAAAGGCAGTAAAGTCAGCGCTCAAATGCGCGGCAGTATCAATCCCTATTTTGATGTTTACGAAGAACCCACTTACCACATCAGCGTGAGCCTCAGCCAAATTTCAAGCAAGCAATGGGACAAAATAGTGATGTTACTGGGTCAAAATGCCGGTGCCATTTGCAAACTGATGATGAATGAAATGCCCGACGATATCGAGCAACCGTTCAAAGCAGCCTCAGAACACTTGTTGCCCACTGGCTTCAGTGATTTTCAAATGAGCTGTTCATGCCCAGATGGTTCAGTCCCTTGTAAACACATCGCCGGTGTTTTTTATCGTTTGGCAGAACTGTTAGATCATGACCCGTTTTTACTGTTTCAACTGCGCGGGCTTTCGCACAAACAATTGCACAAACAGCTGGCCAAATCGCCGTTGGGTGAAGCGTTGTTGCAGTCTATGCAAGACGAGCAATCAACTTCTCCGGTGCAAGACAGCTATTTTACCCGGCCACAAAAACAAGAAATGCCAAAGCAAGTGTCTGTTAGGTCTTTTTGGCAGGGCGATAAACCTCGAACGGAGCTCACGCAATTACAAACACAAGCACCAACCGAGCAGTCAAACGAGTCGGTTATTCCTGCGTTATTGATCAAAAAAGGCGGTGACTATCCACCGTTTTGGGATCGAGACAACTCGTTTATTGAAGCCATGGAAGGTTATTATTTGGCACTGCGCAAAAATGGGCAGAAGTTGTTGTAGACAGTGAAGGTAATGTGAAAGGCTTGTTAAACAAGCCTTGTAGGGACATACGTTAAATTCATCATATGTTAATTCTAATACACGTTAGGTTTAACGTATTAATTCAGGCTGAATTTTGGCCTCGCTAAATAGCGAGGCTGAGGTTTTTACGCTGATTGCTCAGGTTGCTCGGTTGGCGCGTTTTTCAAACTCACCTTAAGTATCAAGAACCCAACCACACCAGACACTACCGAGCCAATGATGATGCCAAGACGTTCATCAAACAACAGGTTCACGCCGGTTTCTTCAAACGCTAAGGATCCGATAAACAGACTCATAGTGAAGCCGATGCCACACAAGGCCGAGGTGCCCAGCAGACCCATCCAGTTTACCCCGCTTGGCAGTTTCGACAGGTTGAGCTTTATCGCCAACCAACAAAATCCAAATACGCCAGTAATTTTGCCGAAGAACAAACCCAGTGCGATGCCGATGGGTACGTTGTGCATCAACTGTTCCATACCCACACCTTCAAAGCTGATACCTGCATTGGCAAATGCAAATACTGGCAGGATGAAAAAGGCCACTACTGAGTGAAGGTCGTGTTCCATATCTTTGAGCGGTGAATAGTCGGGGTTTTCTTTTGAGCGCATTGGAATAAACATCGCCAATACCACACCAGCCAAGGTAGCGTGAACGCCAGATTTAAGCGTGGCGACCCACATGATGATACCGACCAATATGTATAAACTTCTTGAGCAGACATTACGCTTGTTCATAAAGGCCAGAACAGGAATACAGCAACCAACCACTATCAACGATAACAGTGAGATTTTGGCGGTATAGAAAAACGCGATGATGAGGATGGCACCAATATCGTCAAAAATGGCCAATGAGGTGAGGAATATTTTGATTGATACAGGCACTGATTTACCCAACAACATCAATACACCCAACGCGAAGGCGATGTCGGTTGCCGCCGGAATGGCCCAACCGTTTACAGCCACCGGATCGTCGTAGTTAAAATACAAGTAAATCATCGCCGGGATTAACATGCCACCCAACGCACCTACGCCGGGCAATACGATATTGCGCCTATCGGCCAGTTCGCCTTCGACCAATTCGCGTTTAAGTTCTAACCCAACCAAAAAGAAGAAGACCGCCATCAGGCCATCGTTTATCCACAACAGCATCGGTTTAATGACTTCTAAATTACCTACTTTAAACCCCATAGGGACTGACAGCAGCAGATCATAGTAGCTTTTTAACGGGGTGTTGGCACAGATGATGGCCAGTACGGCGCAGATAATGAGTAGAATACCGCCTGCGGTTTCAAGTTTGAAAAAGTCGTGTATATCGGTCAAATAGGATGAATCATGGTTGCTCATAAGGCTCCAAGCGAAATGAAAGGGGGGTCTAAATTGTAGGGTAATAGCGACAAATTGTCGATACTATTCCAACTTCAACATTGCCTGAGTATTGTTGATATGCGCCATCGCTTCACTGACCATATCAACTGTGGCTCTAGGGGTGCTCAGACTCATCGCCAAACAGCTCAAAGTATCATCTATGTCTATTCGATACGCGGGTTTTAGCCGGTCCTGGTCGATTTTATGTTCATCAAGCAAACGTTCCATGCCGATTAACGATTGGGTCATCAAGTCAACTCGTCCTTTAAGTAGCTTTTTGAGGCTGCCATTGTCGTCGACATTAACGTCTAGCTCTTTGCCATCAACAAAACCCTGCTTTAAAAACAGGGCATGATCAAAGTCATCACGAATTAAACCAATACGGTATTTTTTGGCGTCTTCTACCGAGGTCAATTTAATGTCGTCACGCGCGGATAATTTGAATAAGTACAAGCCAATCTTTTCGCTGAATGGACAGATAAAATGAAATAAATCTTTACGCTCATCGGTTTGGTAGATGGGATAAATCAGTACGTTGGGCTTAGTTTGGGCGATTTTGTAGGCTCTGGGCCAAGGATAAAGTGACATGGTATAGGCCAGCCCGCTTTGGACCATAATGGCTCTGACTCTGTTGGTCATGCTACCCACCACTTCACCGCTTTTATCGACGTAAACATAGGGAGTCCAATGTTCGGTGACTATGGTAATGGGGTTGGCACAAACGGGCCAACTTAACAGCAGAACTAAAAAACATACAAAGGAACGAAGATAAATACCGCAAAACATCAAAACTTATTTACTCATACAACCAAGAAATATGGCCATAGTATAGTAGGGCACAAACCCACTTGCCTACCCAGCAGCAGATTTACCCCAATACAAGCGTGACCCAAGTGCCATCAGTTAGCAAGTCCAGCTCATCAGGCTTTAATGCGAAAACCGCATTGGGCGTGCCCGCAGCGGCCCAAATGGTGTCGTGATGTTTCAAATCAGGATCAAAAACCAGTAGTCCCTTTTCTTTGTGTGCGACAGATGGCACACCGAAAATGGCAGATCCAACCCACTTTTTGACGAATTTGCCATCGACCTTTGTCAGCGTGATCCCTAGCGCTGAATCAACTTTGTCTGTAGGGTGCTCAGTGCGAGGCTGTTGGTTTAATCTGATTTGGCAATCGTAGGGGCAAAGACAATGTGCTCCATGCATTGTCATCTTCCCACCCATCCTTGGGTGTGAATCCCCCGTGATTGCCCATTTTATGGTATCCCATTGAATTATATCGATAACCCATAAAATGGCAGACACAGGGGTCTGCCCCTACGGCGCCATTTTTAGATTAAATCCACGGCCTCGCCCCCAGTAAATTGAAACCATTTACCCGCGCTTTACCGCCGTAGGCGCATGAACTTCGGCCTGCTTTTTAACCGCATCAAAAGCGCTGTTAAAAGCTGGACGTTTAATGTATTTACCCGCGCCTTTAACCGCGCGTAAATCGCCATTGGTCCAAACCAATTTACCCTGGCTCAAGGTGTGCACAGCAATACCTTTAACTGTTCGGCCTTCGAAGATATTAAAATCGACATTCTGGTGATGGGTGCTCGACGAAATAGTTCGGCTGCCACTGGGGTCCCACAATACGATGTCGGCATCGGCGCCCACAGTGATTGAACCCTTGCGTGGATAGATGTTGAAGATCTTCGCTGCATTGGTAGAGGTCACTGCAACGAATTCGTTTGGCGTTAATTTGCCTGAGTTAACACCAGCATCCCACATTATCGACATGCGGTCTTCAATACCTGCGGTGCCGTTGGGGATCAGCGTAAAGTCGTCTTTACCAGCGGCTTTTTGATCAGCACAGAAGCAACAATGGTCTGTTGCTGTCGTTTGTAGATTACCCGATTGCAAACCTTTCCACAGTGCATCCTGATGTTTCTTCGGTCTAAACGGTGGGCTCATGACATGAGCGGCGGCAAATTCAAAGTCTTGGTTGCGATAAACCGAATCGTCGAGCTCTAAGTGACCCGTCAATACTTCGCCATACACACGCTGGCCTTCATTACGGGCGCGGGTGATCGCTTGCAATGATTCTTCGCACGAGACGTGAACACAGTAGATTGGTACATTTAACGCCTGAGCGATACGAATGGCGCGGTTGGCGGCTTCGCCTTCAACTTCTGCCGGACGAGACAGCGGGTGACCTTCTGGTCCTCGAATGCCTTGCTCTAAAATTTGCTTTTGCAAGTGATACACCAAATCGCCGTTTTCGGCATGAACGGTTGGCATAGCGCCCAATTCCAAACAGCGCGAGAAACTGTTGATCAGCGTTTCGTCTTCACACATGATGGCGTTTTTATAGGCCATAAAGTGTTTAAAACTGTTAACGCCGTGGTCTTGTACCAAAGTGCCCATGTCTTTATAAACTGACTCATCCCACCAAGTGATAGCAACGTGAAAGCTGTAATCGGCCGCAGATTTTTGCGCCCATTCCATCCACTGATGGTACGCGTCCATAATCGGCTGTTGCGGATTAGGAATAACAAAATCGATGATACTGGTTGTGCCACCTGCGCAGCCTGCGGCGGTGCCGGTGTAAAAATCTTCGCTTGCGACGGTGCCCATAAATGGCAGTTGCATGTGGGTGTGAGGGTCGATACCGCCGGGCATGACCAACAGGTCGCCAGCGTCGACCACTTCGCAATTTGTTGGTACATCTAAATTGTCACCGATGGCTTGTATGATGCCGTCGTTACAATAAACGTCAGCGCGGTAGCTGAGGTCGGCTGTGACGACCGTGCCGCCCTTGATTAAAATTGACATAATTTAACGCCCTCTTTTGCGTTGGTTTTTAATGTTTTTGTAGGAGGGGCGTCCCGCCACGATAAATGGTGCAACCATTTCAATTTTATTTGGTTTGGACTGCGTCCAAAATCGCGCCGGGACGGCGCTCCTACCTATTCGATTTATTCATTTGTTGATAATTTTTCGTCTGGCGCTTTTAACAACTCTTTTAAAAAAGTCTCCAAAATCAGATTAGGTCGCGCCCCTTTGCGAGTAACCGCATGATAATTTGTACTGTAATTAAACGTGTCTGGACGCAACGCCCTGATCTCTCCCGACGCCAACCATTGCTTGGCGTAGTGTGTCGGCAGATAACCGATATAACTGCCAGTATGAATCAAAAATGCCACCCCTTCACGGTCGTTGCCGATGGCTGTGGTGTTTAAATCTTGATAATGCACTTTGGTTTCAGCCAACTGCGCATAAGCCGGGGATACTGCATCGGCTTTGTGGATCATTTTGTCGGTGATATCTAAATCATTCATACCAAACAAAGGATGATCGCTGTTGCAGTATAGGTGGGATTCTTCGTCATATAATTGAAAATATTCAAGCCCCGGTAATTTGCGCAAGTCTGGCACCACACCAACATGCAAACCCCCATCAAGCACACTGCGCTCAATTTCGTTGGGCGGGTTCATACGAATTTGCACTTCTATTTCTGGTCCGAGTTTTTTCAGGGTATGCAGCGCATTGGTCACTTTCATGTGTTTCATGGTGACCAGGTTATTGGTGATGCCAATGATAAGCTCGCCCTTTAATTCGGCGTGAATGGCATTCACCTGGGTGCGAAAGTTCTCCAGCGAGGTCATTAATTGCTGGCTGGCCTGATAGACCAACTCACCTTCGTCGGTCAACGAAAACCCCGCCCGACCCCGTTGGCACAAACGCAAACCCACTCTTTCTTCAAGATCTGCCATACTAATGCTGATCGCCGACCGACTGATGTTTAATTCAACCTCGGCTGCCGAAAACCCGCCACACTCAACCACGGCTCGAAAAACCCGTAATAGTCGAATATCAAAGTTGGTCACCTGTCCCCACAATTTACGTTGCTGCTTCATTTGCTTTTCATTTCGTTATGTTTAGGTTAGTAATTGCTTAAGTGAAGTTTGTTTATATTAAATTTACCAAACTTTAAACAAAATGCAAACTGTTAAACATCTAATCCATTATAAAAAGCTATTCAGGCTTCAAGGACAACAAAATGTCTAGTTACAACCAAAACCCAGATCGCGAGGCTTTGGAAGCCTTATGGATGCCTTATACCTCAAACCGTTATTTTAAAGATAACCCAATTTTGGTTACCGGCGGTGAAGGCGCTTACCTAACCACCAGCGAAGGCAAAACGGTTTTTGACGGTCTGTCAGGCTTGTGGTGTTCGGGCATGGGCCATTGTCGCAGCGAAATTACTGAAGCGGTCAGCAAGGGCATTGGTCAACTTGATTATAGCCCGGCTTTTCAGGTGGGTAACCCGCTGGCGTTTGAAGTGGCCAACCGCGTTAAAGCCATCACCCCAGACGGCCTCGATTACGTGTTCTTAACCAACTCTGGCTCAGAATCAGTCGACACCGCTTTAAAAATGGCCCGCGCCTATTGGCGTCAAAAAGGTCAAGCCACAAAAACCCGTTTCATCGGTCGTTCGCGCGGTTACCACGGGGTTAACTTTGGTGGTATCAGCGTTGGTGGCATCGGTGCCAACCGCAAATTATACGGTCAGGGCATCGAAGCCGACCACCTGCCGCACACCTGCTTGGCCGAAAACGCTTACTCTAAAGGTATGCCAGAAAAAGGCGCGAATTTGGCCGACCACCTTGAAGAATTAGTCGCCCTGCACGATGCATCAAACATCGCTGCGGTCATTGTCGAACCTTTCTCTGGCTCTGCTGGGGTGATCATTCCACCCGTGGGTTATTTGAAACGCCTCAGCGACATTTGTAAAAAGCACAACATTTTGATGATTTTTGACGAAGTCATCACCGGCTTTGGTCGTACCGGCCACGCATTTGGCGCAGATGCGTTTGGCGTAACACCCGACATCATGGTATTAGCCAAAGGCCTAACCAACGGTGCCGTGCCTATGGGGGCAGTAGTCGCCACCGACGAAATTTATCAAACCTTTATGGCCGCAGGCGGACCAGAACACGCCGTTGAATTCCCACACGGTTACACTTATTCAGGCCACCCTGTTGCGTGCGCCGCTGCATTGGCCGCATTAGATATTTTTGAAAACGACAACATTGCCGCCAAAGCCGCCGAACTGGCACCGTATTTTGAAACCCAATTGCACAACTTAAAAGGCCTTAATCATATCGAAGATATTCGTAACTTCGGTTTGGCGGGTGCATTGCAAATCGCTGGCCGTGATGGCGACCCGGCCATTCGTCCATTCGAGATTTTCAGAAAATGCTGGGATAATGGTTTGTTCATTCGCAGTGGTGGCAACACCATTCAAATTGCACCACCGTTTATTAGCGACAAGCAGCAAATCGATACCTTATTTAACATTCTTAGCGATGCCTTAACCAGCACCAAATAAACAATTTTTAAGAAAGAGAAAACCATGCAAGTAATTAGTCACATCATCAAAGGACAATCGGTCGACAACAATGACCGTTATCAAGACGTTTTTAACCCAGCCACTGGCAAAGTCACCGGCCAAGTCGCCTTGGCATCAACCAAAACAGTTGAACAAGCCATTGCCGCCGCCAAAGAAGCTTTTCCGGCATGGCGTGCTACGCCACCACTTAAACGTGCGCAAATCATGTATCGTTTTAAGCAGTTGCTTGAAGACAACAAAGAAAAAATCTGTGCTTTATTGACTGCCGAGCACGGTAAAGTCACCGATGACGCGATGGGCGAATTGGCCCGTGGTATCGAAAACGTTGAATACGCTTGTGGCGCACCCGAGCTGCTTAAAGGCGAGCATTCACGCAACGTTGGCCCAAACATCGACAGCTGGTCTGAATTCCAACCTTTAGGTGTGGTTGCCGGTATTACGCCGTTTAACTTCCCGGCCATGGTGCCTTTGTGGATGTATCCAATGGCGATTGCCTGCGGTAATACCTTTATATTAAAACCGTCTGAGCGCAATCCAAGTGCCCCTAGATTGGTTGCCGAGTTGCTGCAAGAAGCCGGTTTGCCCGATGGCGTTTTCAACCTGGTTAACGGCGACAAAGAAGCGGTTGACTGCTTATTGACTAACCCAGACGTACAAGCCATCAGCTTTGTGGGTTCTACCCCAATCGCTGAATACATTTATTCGACGGGTGCAGCCCACGGCAAACGCGTTCAAGCATTGGGCGGCGCGAAAAACCACGCCATCATCATGCCAGATGCCGACATCGACAATGCGGTTAATGCCTTGATGGGTGCAGCTTACGGTTCTTGCGGCGAACGCTGCATGGCGATTTCGGTTGCGGTTTGTATCGGTGACAAAATTGCCGACGAAGTAGTATCGCAAATGAAAGGCAAGTTGGCCCAATTACGCGTAGGCAACGGCATGGTACCCGGTCAAGAAATGGGTCCTGTTATTACCTCACAGCAATTGAACCGCATTACAGGCTTGATTAGCGAAGGCGTTGAAGCCGGTGCCGATTTGGTTTATGACGGTCGCAACCTACAAACCCGTGATGACGAAACCGGATTCTTCCTTGGCGGTTGTTTGTTCGACAACGTCACCACCGACATGAGCATCTATAAAGAAGAGATCTTTGGCCCGGTACTTTGCGTGGTTCGCGCCAAGTCGATGGAAGAAGGTATGCAGATGATCAACGACCACGAATACGGCAACGGCACCTGCTTGTTCACCCGTGATGGTGAAGCCGCGCGTTATTTCTCTGATCACATTCAGGTCGGCATGGTTGGTATTAACGTACCACTGCCAGTACCTTCGGCTTATCACAGCTTTGGCGGTTGGAAACGTTCTTTGTTTGGCGACCTGTCAGCTTATGGCCCAGACTCTGTTCGGTTCTACACGCGCCGTAAAACCATCACCCAACGTTGGCCTTCATCAGGCGTACGTGAAGGGGCACAGTTTGCGTTTCCAAGTTGATCACCAGTCAACTTAAGACTATGTTATTAATGGCCCCATAAATACTGGGGCCTATTCATTTAACTGTTTGAAAAAACAAATATAAAACAAGGATCAGTAATGAGTTTGAATCACGACATCCAAACAAATCGATTACTTGATGACACCATCAACGACAACTTTGTCGACATGGCACCGCCAATGAGCGAAAAGCAAGTGTTGGTCGCCTCCGAGCGCTGCTTGTTCTGCTACGATGCACCCTGCATCACGGCCTGCCCTACCGGCATTGACATTCCCCTGTTCATTCGAAAAATTAATACTGGCAACGCTCACGGCGCAGCCAAAGAAATTTTGTCAACCAACATTCTTGGCGGCAGTTGTGCCCGAGTTTGTCCGACAGAAACTTTGTGCGAAGAAGTTTGTGTACGCAATTCAGCCGAAGGCGCACCAGTTGATATCAGCGGCCTACAACGTTATGCGGTTGACCACATCGACACCGAATTACCTTACCCGTTCACCCGTAAAGCACAAACCGGCAAACACGTAGCGATTGTTGGTGCAGGTCCGGCAGGCCTGGCATGTGCCCACCGTTTGGCCTGCGAAGGCCATCAAGTCACCATTTATGAAGCCGCGGCTAAACCCGGCGGTTTGAATGAATATGGTATCGCCCAATACAAACTGGTTGATGACTACACCCAAAAAGAAATCGAATTTGTGCTGCAAATCGGCGGCATCGAAATCAAATACCAAACCGCCCTAGGCAAAGACGTGACGCTAGCGCAGTTGCGTAACGACCACGATTCAGTCTTCATCGGCATCGGTATGAGTAATGTTAACGCCATGGGCATTCCAGGCGAAGACTTACCGGGTGTAGAAGATGCAGTAGATTATATCGCTGAGCTACGTCAGGCCGAAAATATGGCAGATTTACCGGTTGGCAGACGCGTGATTGTTATCGGTGCTGGTATGACCGCCATCGATATCGCCGTTCAGAGCAAAAAACTCGGTGCCGAACAGGTATCAATTGTTTATCGTCGTGACATCAATGCCATGGGCGCATCGGCCCACGAGCGTGAATTAGCGCTGCAAAATGGCGTGAACTTTGTGCTAAATGCTCAGCCGCACCAGATTCTCGGTGACGACAAAGGCATCACCGCGATGGAATTCAAACGCACATCCATTGATGACAACGGCAAATTGGTCGCAACCGACGAAGTGTTGTCGATCCCTTGTGACGTAGTATTTAAAGCCATCGGCCAAAAATACGATAGTTCACCGCTGGGTGATGACGCGCCAGATTTGTGTAAACGCAGACGCATTGCAGTAGACGACAACTTCCAAAGTTCTTTGGCTGGCGTTTACGCTGGCGGCGATTGCATCGACGGTAAAGATTTAGTGGTTGAAGCAGTCGACCATGGCAACAAGGCCGCAGCGGCCATTCATTTAAAACTAACGCAGGGTTAAAGGAGACTGGTTATGGCAGATTTATCATGTGAATTTATCGGCATCAAGTCGATTAACCCATTTTGGCTGGCCTCAGCGCCACCAACAGACAAAGCCTACAACGTGGTTCGTGCATTCGAAGCCGGTTGGGGTGGCGTAGTATGGAAAACCCTGGGTGAAGATCCGGCCCCCATCAACGTATCATCGCGTTATGGCGTGCATTATGGCCAAAACCGTCAAGTGGTTGGTTTCAACAATATCGAATTGATCACCGATCGTTCTTTGCAGATCAACCTGGATGAGATCACCCAAGTCAAAAAAGACTGGCCTG
>JABSOG010000979.1 GCA_013216025.1 Algicola sp.
CACGGCGAGAGAACACTTTAAAGAAGCCATCAATTTTGATCCCAAATATGCCAGAGCGTACGTGGGCGTTGCCGATGGTTATAATTTGTTAGCTTTATATGGCAATTTGCCGCTCAAAAAAGCCAGAGGTGCGGCCGAGCAGGCCATTGATAAAGCGCTGGCGCTAGATGACGAGTTAGCTGAAGCTTATGCTGCTAGGGGACTGTTATACAGAAATAGCGACGAAGAGAAAGCGGAAGTGGCATTCAAGCGCGCTATTGCACTTAATCCCAATTATGCGTTGACTTATATGTGGTACGGTTCGATGTTGCAACGCCGTGGCAAAGTTCAGGTGGGCCATGATTTGCTCGAAAAAGCCTTCAAATTGGATCCCAAATCACCAGTATCGGCTTATCTGCTGGCTCAGAGTCATTACAGTGTCGGAGAAGAAGGTAGAACGATGGAGTTGTTTTCGCACATTATTTCCAACGACCCTTATTACCCCGATGCCTATAATATGGTTGGCAAGATTTTATTAAAGCGTGGTCGATTGGATGAATCCATTGGTATGTTCAAACGGGCGCTAGATGTGGACGCGCTCAATAAAGGCGCTGTTTCAGGGTTGCTGAGAGCCAATATGGACATGGGCAACTTCGAAAGAACCGCACAATGGTTTGATTATGCCCAAAAACATCATGAATTGTTTAATCCTGCTCAATACAATAGTTTGCAATTTCGCTATCATATTGCTCAGGGCCATCGTCACAAGGCTTTTGACTACCTTAACCAGATAACCTTCGAAGAAGATCCCGGTGGACAAATGAAAGACCTCCTTGATGGCCAAAAAGCTTATTATCAGGGAAAATACAGCGATGCCGCACAGGCCTATGAACGGGTTCGTCATCGAGATAAAAATACCGAAGATGCCTTTTACCGCATGGGTGGTGGCCGCATCGCCGCTCGGTTGGCGTTTGCCTATGCTCAGCTTGAGATGACCGACAAACTCAATGAGTTGATCACAGGATTAGAGCAGTACTTAGAAAAGAACAAAGAGAAGACAGTCAATCAATCATCTTATTATTACTCGATGGCGTTGATCAGAACCATACAAGGCAAGGTGATAGAAGCGTTTTATTATCTGCAAGGTGCCGTTGATGTGGGTTATGTTCAAATCTGGGAAGCGGAAGTGGAGCCGATTTTTGCCACCATCAAAGGCGACATTCAATTCACCTTGATGACCGGCAGTGTCAAAGAGAGATTGGCCAATATGCGCACCCGAATGGCCGATGAAGAAGCGTTTATGATGGCTGACAATGAAGAAATTTGATAAATCTGCAGGGGCTGCCGCAAAAGCCGCACGTGACTTTTACGCGGGCTTCCTATTCTCGTAACAATGGCTTGAGCATGGTTTCCAGGCCATTGAGTTTCACCTCGTACATCAATGCCAGCTGTTCACCGAGCTTACTTTGTGGAAACCCCTGTTGGTTAAACCACACCAAATAAGGTTCGGGTAATTCCAATAACTTTCTTCCGCTGTATTTACCAAATGGCATGATTTGATTGATGGCTTCGACGAGTTGCTGTTGTTGCTTCATTTTTTTGCTTGTTCTCTTTGCTCTTTAGCTCTTTGTTCTTTAAACAGGTCGAACAAATCGTTTTTGTTGCCTTTAAAGACAATGCGATCTTGTTTTTTATTCAACTGATATTCATAAATCGGGTCGTAGTAGTCTGTTAACAGGACACTGATCCAATCAATATGACCGCTGTGGTCATTTTGAGATTGCTGTTGCGAAAGCGCTTGTTGCAGCACTTCTAACAATTGCGTATGTCGCTGTGAGCCAAGCCTGCGTTTAATGCCATTAAAGGCGGTGACCAGGTATTCGCCGAAACGCTTAAAGCCTTCTTCTTCACCGAAATTATGCTGGTATTGTAAACGCATATTAATCACATAATCTTGTAGTATTCGCCCAACCCGATTGTCAAAATCGTCTTCGAGCAAATACACGTCACTGAGCAACATCTTTTGCCGTAAACATTCAGGTAGCGCACAACGACCGATAGTTCGGCTTTCATCTTCGAGGACCAATTGGGCTTGCTGCCTGTCTTGTAATTGCAACAAGCGCTTGCCTATCTGGTTTTCAAAATTTATTTGACTGGGTTGAGGACTAATATTTTTGCCAAAAGCAGAGCCGCGATGATTGGCTAACCCTTCAAGGTCGAGGATGTCATCCATTGCATCAAGTAGTTCTGTTTTGCCGCAGCCAGTTTTGCCGCTAATAATATGCAGTGGAAGCTGCTCGATAACGTTTTCGGTCGAGGTCATCAAATACTGTCGAAAGGCCTTATAACCGCCCTTAATTAGCGGGATATCTCGGCCAGTATCGTTAATCCACTGTTGACTGGTTTTAGAGCGCAAACCGCCCCTGAAACAAAAAATATGGGTATTGGGGTTTTCATCAAAGTAGTTGCACCATGACTCAATGCGTTGCGCACGGATATCGCCACAAACCAGCTCATGGCCCAAAGTGCTGGCTTGTTGCTGGCCTTTTTCTTTATAACAAATACCCACCAATTGGCGCTCTTCATCATTCATCAAAGGCAAACTGTGGGCATCCAATATCGTGCCCTTGTCAAATTCAACCGGGGCCCTGACATCAATCATCGGCGTGTTTTGCAGCACGATATCTCTAAAGTTATCAACAATATTCATTATTTAACGTTAACCCGGTACTCACCGTTGTAATCATCCAACTGACCAATGGGTGCCAGTGTTAAACCTTGAGATTCGGCGCAGGCCAAGAAAGCTTCGATGCCATCTGGGCTGACAGCAACCAATAAACCGCCACTGGTTTGTGGATCGCATAACAATTGTTGTTGCCGTTGGGATAAGGGCGCGACCTTGTGACCGTAGCTGTCAAAATTGCGATTTGTGCCGCCGGGAATACAGCCTGCTTGGCGGTAATATTCAATGGGTTCAAGCAGTGGTAGCGCCGCTTCATCAATGGTCGCTGACAGGTCGCTGCCTTCACAAACTTCAATCAAATGACCCATCAAACCAAACCCAGTGACATCGGTCATGGCTTTTACGCCATCTAATTGGGCGAATGCCAAACCTGGCGTATTGAGCTGACACATCGTATCTCTGGCAAGATTTTGGTGTTCTGGTTTGAGTTTATCTTGTTTTTGCGCGGTGGGTAAAATACCAACCC
>JABSOG010000980.1 GCA_013216025.1 Algicola sp.
CACCCGGCCCCACGGCCCACCGTGAGGATTAACCACTAACGGCGCGGTTTTTATGTTAATACCCGGCGGTAGAGTCACGTAACCTTGCAACACAAAACCGTCACTGGCCTGATAATGAATCGCCACTGTGGTGGCGATTTGCGCCGTTTTTACCATCCGGTTGCCCGCATTGGCCTGTTCAATTAAAGCGCTGAGTATCGGCGACACCGCTCTACTTTTAGGGTCGTAAAGGTAATAATCTTTTTGCCCCCTTTGAGTGGACCTATCGGTGATAAGCCAAGGTGTTGATTCAATGTCGTGAGTTGAAGCGACAGCAAAATGTAATGAAGGGCTGTTAATCGCCTTGTTAATAGTATCTATATGATGCTCAATTGATGGGGTCAAGCCATAGGTTTTTGTGTAGTCGCCAAGATAACTGACCATTCGCACTTGTGCCCCCCGCACGACTGAACCTTTGACATCAGCAATGTTAAGCGGGTCTTGATGCACCGTTTGCAGCTGTCCGGTGTTCACATCTGCCCACAACAGTCGGGTCAAATCCGAATCTTTATTTGATCTCATCAACAGGCGATTTGTAGACCTAAGGTAATGCAAAACAGTACACGGATCATCCCATTCGCACTGCCAAATCGCCTTACTTTTACCACCGCTGATATCATAAATAATCGATTCGCCCCGGTTGCCCGGGGCCGTATTCAATGCACCAATAAGCAACGCTTGCGCGTCGAAATAATCAAAGCGTTGCTTGGTGCGATAAATTTCTGTCTTTTGACCTTGGGCGTTAACACGATTAACCACATATTCGTCGCTGGTTTTATCCCATAACTG
This sequence comes from Algicola sp., assembly GCA_013216025.1. GTDB lineage: Bacteria > Pseudomonadota > Gammaproteobacteria > Enterobacterales > Alteromonadaceae > JABSOG01. Next base: position 829 of record JABSOG010000980.1, read on the forward strand.
CACTAAAAAGCTGCCGGTATGTTGGTTATCAATACCCAGCCATTTTTCTTGCAATTTAGCGTCGACATTAACAATCACCATAGGCGCAGCATTCGCCTTTACCCGGCTCACCCCAATGCCGTCATGAAAAATCAAAAACAGACTGTTGCTATCAGCTGACCAATGAACTTGACGAATATATTTGGCGGTAAACAGATTTTTGGCGGTGCCGGTTTTAATGTCATACAACCACATCGAAGCCAGTTTTTTATATTTGCTGCCGACTATTTCTCGATAAGCGATAGATTGGCCATCGGGTGATAATTTAACGTCAAACACCCGGCTAGGATTAAGCAGTATATCGCGGTCAAGCAAGGGGGCTGCGGCGCGACTTTCGCTGTGTTTAACCGCTTGTTTTAAGGCTTGATTGGCATTGGCGTTGTTTGAGCCTGCTAACAAACAGGCGCACAGAACGAGTCCACATAAAGTGGTAACTATATGATTCATTTTGAATTTATTCCATTTTTAGAGCGGTGCGCACGGCGCACCCTACATCATCTTATTTGGCTGGAAAAATCAGCCCACGCCATCGGTTCATCAAAAAGAAGGTCAGTAAACCCGATAAGCCCATGATCAGGTTCATCACTACCCACAACCGGGCTGTTGCCGGTTTCATTTTGAGTCGACGTGACAGCCAGCCAGTCATTAACGCGCTGAAAAATGCCATGGATACCATCATGATATAAACCGACTTTGGATAAACTCGTTCAGCATAGTTTTCAGCGCTTAGATACTTATCGCGTTCATGAGGAAAAAAGTAGCCTTGAATATAGTTGTACAAAGTCGCATTGATGAGGGGTGAAACCCAGATTGGCTCATATTCAATCAACGTCGGCATAGCACCCCAAGTTGCAAACTCCTTTTCGCCCAACACAGTATTACTGCCATCATGTTTGGCATGAACCAGACTTATCCCCGGACGTTTATAGCCAAAATACGAAGTGTCGTAGTATTGAATCAGGTAACCATCTGGCAGCACAGTATAACCAAGATGACGTAGCTGACGAACAGGCTGCGGATGCTGCACCACCACGTTGGCCGTCACCGAATCGTTATGCGCCATAAGCTCATCTAAATTAAACAGGTAAAGCGCTTTTTCAGATTTCATCACCGCTAGGTTGCCTTTGGGGTTAAAATGAACTCGGCTGACAAAACGATCGTCTTTAGGTAACTGGTACTTCACCGTCAGCTGTTTGGCTTCGAAGTCGACAAGATAAAGTTTGTCATGGGCGACAATAAACTGCTCACGCTCAAAACTCGGCACCACTTTAAAGCGGTCATTTATCCGAAGTAAAACATCGGGTTGAACAAAACCACTCGCGCCCAAATACCCGGTAATGTCTCCAGAGCTTTTATCTATGCCCACCAATACCATCTCGTTGTGTGAAAAAGACCAATAGGTATTGTTAAACTCATCCTCCATCCCATGAAAACGCCCCATGTGCATCAATTGTCCCCTGAGCCCAACAGGTATTTCTCTGACATTGACATAAACCTCATCGGTCAACTCGGCCTGTTGCTGCAACATTTGTTTGGCCGGGCTATCTTTTGGTCCCATGATATGTTCGATTTGTTTGGTTTTACTCATTGTCCGTAATGCAAAAAAATCATTCCGAGCGACGTATTCAGCGGTCGAATAACCCTTTGGGTGGACATCGAGAAAAAACAGCGGCAACTCATAATGCAACAATAACGCGACGCTCACGACAAACGACACAGCACAATGCACCACCAAAGCTGCCAAAACAATATCCCTTTTGCTGGTAAAATGTTGTGTTAAGTTCACTTTAAAAGACCGAACACTCAAGTAGTAAAGTGTGAAGGTAATTAACACATCACTAATAAGCGATAAAGAGACTGGAATAGGCGTAGTGATAAACATCACCATCAAAAGGGCAAAACTCAATATCGCGCCTCGATTGGGGTTTAAAGTCACGTATCCCCCCAAAAAGTAGCTCCCCAACGTCACAAACGCCACATGCAAAATAAACAGGTAATGACGAAGCTCAACAACCGCATTGGTAGCAATATCATAAGAGACGATAACGAAGGCCAGCGGCAAAACTAGCGCAAACATCAACATTAATGCGCCAGCACCAAATATTGCCCCATGAATACGCTGACAACTTAACGGTCGGTGAACCAAATAAGCCCAATGACTTTTGCGCTTAGTCAGCGCCATTTGCACCACGCCAAAAGCCAGCGAGAAAAGTACCGGCACGAACATCGAATAATAACCAAAGTTGCGTACATTTTCCAATAATGGATATTCTCCGTTGTAAAATGCCAGTAGCGTGCTGATCACCAGC
>JABSOG010000981.1 GCA_013216025.1 Algicola sp.
GATACCTGCAATTAGTGTTTTCGATGAGCGACTCATCACTACATATTGACACAGGTGGAGCTAAGTGGATACCCCTTGTATTTATACAGTTCACCTTCGGTTCTGGCTCCCACGAGCGTCAGCTCTGCTGCAATGCGACGTATCCCCAACAATCTCCTAATCGACCCCACAAATCTCACAATGCACATAAGCATGTTGCGGATCATTAAACTGCTTAAGCACCTCTAGCGGCCCGGTGATCTGCTGCATCACATTATCTAAACTCAACACATGATTCGACGGCACCTGCTGACGAACCTCACTAGATGATGATACGCCCAGCAAGTCGCGATAAAACTTGTCTGAGGCCGACAATTCTTGTTCAATCAATTTGACATCATAGCTACCCAAACTCGCCAATTTGGCCGCTGAATCTAAGGCGTTTTGCAAGTTGCCCAGTTTGTCGACCAAACCCAGTTGGTGGGCCATGGCGCCCGTCCATACTCGGCCTTGGGCGATTTTGTCGACTGCTTCTAGGCTCATGTTGCGGTTTTTTGCCACCAATCCAATAAATCTTTGATAGCCCTTTTCAATATTCAGTTGAATGATGTCACCAATTTTGGGTTTGAGCGGACGAAATAACGACAAACCGGCCATTTCTGTCGTGGCCACGCCATCACTATTAATACCCAGTGTTTTCAACGAGTTTTCGAATGTCATAAACATCCCGTAAATACCGATAGAACCAGTAATGGTGGTTGGTGCGGCCCAAATCTCATTGGCCGATGCGCTGATCCAATAACCGCCAGAAGCCGCCACCGAACTCATCGACGCGACCACCGGTATACCTTGAGCCTGCAAGGCGTCTATTTCTTTGCGAATAACCTCAGAGGCAAAGACAGAACCTCCCGGGCTGTCTACCCGCAATACCACCGCTTTTACACTGCGGTCTAAACGCGCTTTTCTGAGCAGTTCTGAGGTACTATCACCGCCGGTCGTACCCGCCTTGTGGTAGCCATCCATGATGACACCTCTGGCGACAATCAATGCGACTTTGTCGGTAAGCGGGTTGTCGAATTTGAAGCGGGGTTTGACCAACGCTAGATAGTTGTCAAAATCAACTTTATTGTAGCTATGTGAGTAAGATTCACCCACCAAATCAATCAATTGAATGCGCACTTCTTCACGAGATTTCAGTGAGTCGACCCAATTGTGATTTAGCGCATACAGACCAAAGTCGCCATCGACGGCTTTGAGTTTGTCGAGGTAAGGTCCCAGGCTTTCATCAAAATTGCTGCTGTCCATATTGCGGTGTTTGGCGACATCTTCTTTGTAGGCTGTCCATAACGCGCCAAGCCAGGCTTTATTGGCTTCTTTGGCATCATCAGACATATCTGTGCGGCTGTAGGGTTCTACCGCCGATTTGAATTTGCCTACTTTAAAAATGTGCTGAGTGACTTTGAGTTTGGCCAGTGCTTCTTTGTAATACAGGGTGTAATAACCGTAACCGTTTAGTAGGACGCCGCCCAGTGGGTTGAGGGTGATTTCGTCGGCGTGACTGGCTAGGTAATATTGGTTTTGACTGTAGTAATCGCCAATCGCGATGATTTTTTTGCCGGTGGCTTTAAATTTATCCAGTGCTGCACCAATGGCTTGCAATTTGCTGAGGCCAATACGGCCCATCGATTTCAACTCTAGCACCATCACTTTAATACGGTCGTCTTTACTTGCTTTGTCAATCACCAACAAAATATCAGACAATAAAACTTCTGGATTTTTACGGCCTTGTTTTAATTGTTCGTTAAGGTATTCGGTGGTTGGGTCGCGATAGGTTTTTTGTTCGACAACAGCGCCGTGTAAATCAAGAACCAGTGCGGTTGAACTGGCCAATTTGACACTATCATCGTCGTTAAATAGATAACGGATGAAAACAACCATGATCATCACAAAAATCAAATTGACGAGAAATCGGCGGGAAAAGTTGATGGCGTCCCACACAAATGTGAAAAAGCGGCTGATGATCCCGGATTCTGGCTTGCTCATAGTGTCTCTACTGCTTATATTAGATGGCTAATATTTTATGATAAACCAGTGAAAAACAAAATCACACTTCTATTGTAACCATTTATTCTTGTGCTCAGTGCAAAATACAGTTAAATTTAGCTTATCTATTCTGGTATGACCACTGCAGCTATGACCACAGACAATAAGACCACAGACACTATGAAAGAAAATCATTATCCACATATGTTGGCCCCGCTTGATCTGGGTTTCACTCAATTACCTAACCGGGTGCTGATGGGCTCAATGCATACTGGCCTTGAAGAAGAAAAGGGCGGTTTTGATAAACTAGCCGCTTTTTACGAAGAACGCGCCAAAGGCGGCGTTGGACTCATTGTCACCGGTGGTGTCAGTCCCAATATTCGTGGTAGCTTGGCCCCTATGGGAGGTCAAATGTCCCGTTGGTGGCATGTGCTCAAGCATCGTAAAATCACCCGTGCCCTCAAACCCTACGATACCAAGATTTGCTTACAATTATTACACGCGGGTCGGTACGCTTATCATCCGTTTAGTGTCGGCCCTAGTAAAATTAAGGCGCCAATCAATCCGTTTACCCCCAGCGAAATGTCGCGCCGACAAATTAAACAAACCGTATCTGACTTTGCCAAATCGTCGTTGCTGGCCAAAAAAGCCGGTTATGACGGCGTTGAAATCATGGGCTCTGAAGGGTATTTGATTAACCAGTTTATTTGTAGTCGCACCAACAAAAGAACCGACGAATGGGGTGGTACTTTCAATAACCGCAGCCGTATCGCCGTCGATATCGTCACCCAAGTCAGAGAGTTAGTCGGCAAAGAGTTTATTATTATCTACCGTTTGTCGATGCTTGACCTAGTCGAAGGTGGTAACAGCTGGGACGAAGTGGTGCAGTTGGCCAAACGGATAGAACAGGCCGGTGCCACGTTAATCAATACCGGTATCGGTTGGCACGAAGCCAGAGTGCCCACCATTGTGACCTCTGTGCCACGCGCCGCTTTTACTTGGGTGACCAAAAAGCTTAAAGGCGAAGTGAGCATTCCGCTTATTACCACCAACCGCATCAACATGCCCGAAACCGCGGAACAGGTGCTGGCCAATGGTGATGCTGACATGGTGTCGATGGCTCGACCGTTTTTGGCAGACCCTGATTTGGTCAA
>JABSOG010000982.1 GCA_013216025.1 Algicola sp.
GTGTCCCGCATCAATGGCAATCAGTACATCACGTTTACCGGTCAATTTCGGCGGTAATTTTTGCTGGCGTACAGCAGAATCAATCAAATCGATTACCAATCGGTTACCATACGGCGAAGTAGGTTTTAACGGAAATATCACCGGCTTAATGGTTTTGGTTAGCTCCAGCACCACCCTCAACGAATTTTTGTTTTTCGGTTTGCTTTGACGAATGCGCTTGATCAGGTTGCTTTTATTGCCGATTTGCGACAAATCAATTTTTTCTGAGGTATGTTTGAAATCGATCACCACCCGGTTAGGATTGGTAAGACTGAAATAACTGTATTCTGGCGCCTTTTTCAAATCAAAAACAATACGGGTGCTGTCGGGAGACGGCCATACACGCACGCCGCTGATCTCGTTGCTTGCAAAACTGCAAAACGAGAAAGTGAATAACGATACCAATAAAAAATATCGGCCTATTTGACTGAATACTGCTTTCATTTGACTATTTCTAAGGATCTTTTAGCGGGTTTTATATATTACAGGGCATTATCACAGAATTAACTTAGTGCTCTGACGAGTTTTTCACCGACTTCACTGTTGCTTTGCAATGTGACACGGCGGTGATCATCAACATACACTAAATCGACCAATAAGTCAGCAGCTGGGAGGAATCCTTGCCCCCGTTGCGGCCATTCAACCACACAAACACAGTTGTCAGCAAAATAATCGCGAATGCCCATAAATTCCAGCTCTTCAGGATCAGCCAAACGATACAGGTCAAAATGATAAATAGTGCGCTGCTCAAGCTCATAAGGTTCAACCAACGTATAGGTTGGACTTTTTACCCTGCCCTGATGGCCAAACCCGGTGACAATGCCCCGAGTCAGTGTGGTTTTTCCTGCGCCTAGGTCCCCATGCAGATAGAGAATTGCGCCTTTGACACCCGGCGTTTTGGTTATGCTTTTTGCAATTTTGTCGCCGAACGCGACTGTTGCCGCCTCGTCGGGTAGTATTTGTTCTAGTTTCACCAGTGTTCTCTTTCTTTCAATAAAGCTACGCTTTGAAAAGATTAAAAGCCTTTAACACGGAGGCACGGAGTCACGGAGAAAGAATGAGAAAGGCAAAAAACCAAATATTTAAGGCAAAAGACCCTATTTCTAGTTTTTTTGTTCATGTTTTTAATCTTTTCCTCTTTCTTTCTCCGTGCCTCCGTGCCTCCGTGGTGAGATCTTTTGATTTTAAGTCGTCAGACAAGGGCGCACGCCCTAAAAAGGGTTAACCAAAGCCCGAATATGTGGCAACAAATCTGTCGCCATCATTCCTCGCTCACCCTCTGCCGCCGCCGCATCTCCTGCGGCCCCGTGTATTAAGGCACCAAGCGTTGCTGCGCGCCGCAATGACAGTCCCTGCGCCAGCAGGCCGCCGATTATACCAGATAAAACATCTCCCATCCCAGCGGTTGCCATGCCCGGATTGCCGCTGGTATTGACATAAGTCGAACTTCCATCGTTTATCACAGTGCCAAAACCTTTTAACAAGGCCACCGCACCCCAGCTTTTGGCCAACTGTGCGGCGGACTCAAATCGATTTTGCTGAATGTCTTTAACTGAACAGCTCAGCATTCTCGCCGCTTCTTTGGGATGAGGAGTGATGATGCATTGTGACAACTTTACCGGGTCTAATGCCAGCAGATTCAATCCATCGGCATCGATGATTTTGGGTTTGTTTACCGCTAACACCTTTTGCAACAAGACTTTGGACCAATCATTCACACCAGACCCCGGACCAAAGACAATCACATCGGCTTTGGCCAAAAAAACGTTGATATCACTGTTACCACAGATGCCCCGAACCATGACCTCTGCGCAATCGGCAGCAACAATACTTTCATTGGCCTCAACGGTCAACACGCTCACCAACCCTGCTCCGGTTCGCATGCAAGCCTTTGCCGCCATTCGAATCGCTCCAGACAGTCCTTTGTTACCACCAATCAGCAATACATGACCATTATTGCCTTTGTGACAAGCACGCTTTCTAGGTGGTAATTCTTTCTCAATATCTGACGCGTTAGAACACTGTGCAACAGCACTAACAGCCTGTTCAAAGGCTTCATCAATGCCCAAACCGGCGAAATGCAACTTGCCGCAATAATCGCCGCTAAGCCCTGTCACCATCCCTTGCTTAAGGCCGACGAAAGTACAGGTTAAGTCAGCTTTAATTGAGCACCCCATTGGCTGCCCGGTGTCAGCATTAAGCCCCGACGGAATATCGACACTGCAAACAAAGGCATTTTGAGTCTTGTTAACCAACTCGATAGCCTCAATAAACTGCCCCCGTACATTGCCATTAAGCCCGGTACCAAGCAAAGCATCAATGACCACAGTGTTTGGTTCAATACCTTCACCGATGTCATAACTCTTACCGCCACCTTCAAGCCACAGGGTCCTCGCGGTAGCCGCATCACCAGTGATTTTGTTACAGTCACCCAATTGAATCAATTTCACTTGCCAACCAGCTATTTTTGCCAATCGTGCCACGATATAACCATCGCCACCATTGTTGCCATAACCACACAATACAGTCATTGAACACCGTTGTTCACTATGCTTTGTGACCATATCAAACATGGCTTGCCCGGCATTTTCCATCAGGGTAAACATTTCAATAGATAAATCTGCGGCCACCCGGGGTTCATTTTCCCTGACCTGCTGCGCTTTAAACAGCTTTTGTGGTAGATTGACGCTATATGTTCGTGTCATTTATTGTTATCCAATGTTTTGTGAAGATGAATCAAGTCAAAGCCCTGAAACTAACTATCACCAATTGGCTGAGAAAATCAAGCTTTGGGGTGTTGAGTTGGGTTTTCAGCAGGTTGGGATCTGTGATGTAAACCTTAGCGAACATGAAAGTTATCTGCAACATTGGCTCGATGCCGGTTTCCACGGCGAAATGGACTATATGGCCAACCACGGCATGAAACGTGCCCGGCCTGATGAATTGCTGCCCGGTACGTTAAGGGTGATCAGCGTAAGAATGGACTACTTGCCGGAAAATGCCGCCTTCGCCAAAAACCTTAAAGACCAGAAGTCGGCTTATATTAGCCGCTATGCCCTTGGCAGAGATTATCACAAAGTCTTGCGCAGCCGATTGAAAAAACTGGCACAAAAGATCGAAACCCAAAC
>JABSOG010000983.1 GCA_013216025.1 Algicola sp.
CATCAGGTGATGGAATGGCAGGGCAGACTGCGCTTTAACTGGGATTCGGTGGTTGAACTGTTCCCCGCAGGAATGGTTAAGTCGATGTTTGAGGTTTACTGCCAATACATCGAACGATTGGTTGATGACGAACAGTCTTGGCAGCAAAATTCGCTCAATCACCTGTTGCCAAAGGCCGATGCACAGTTAGTTGAATCAATTAACGGGACTAATAACGATGAGCCTTTGATGGCGCTGCACCAGTCGTTTATCAACCGGGCGCAAACTCAGCCTGACGCGCTGGCGGTTTTCGATGACGGACAACAGATAAGCTACGGTCAGTTGTATGGTTATTCTCAAGTGATTGGCGCACAGTTGCGTCAACAGGGCATAAAAGCCAACGACATTGTCGGTGTTTATATTGGTAAGAGCTGGCAACAAATCGCTGCTGTTATGGGCATTTTGGTGGCTGGTGGTGCTTACCTGCCAATGGACGTGAGCCAGCCTCAAGATCGCCTCAACTTCATTATTGAAGACAGCCAAATGAAGGGGCTGGTGAGTTCCGACGCCTTTGTTGATGGCATATCTGACAACGGCCTCAAGCTGGCGCAGGGCTCTTTATCTGTTATAAGTGTTGACCAGTTTACCGAGCAGACATTGACCGAAGCGGCAGCCAAAGCACCGATGGATAGCGTGCAAACCCTGCAAGACATGGCTTATGTGTTGTATACCTCGGGTTCTACCGGTAAACCCAAAGGCGTGATGTTGCCGCATCAAGGCCCAGCCAATACAGTGGCCGACATGAACCGCATCTTTGACATGCAGCCAAGTGATCGGGTTATTGGCCTGTCGGCGCTGCATTTTGATTTGTCGGTATTTGATGTCTTTGGCACATTGTCTAGCGGCGCGGCCTTGGTGATGGTGCCTGACGGCGCTCAACTGGCCCCAGATATCTGGCATCAATTGGTGGTTGAACAGCAAATTACGGTGTGGAACAGTGTGCCGGCCTTGATGCAAATCTATGTTGACTACATTAGCGAAAAAGCCAGTGAGCATGATGCTGTACAGCCTCATCCATTGAGCCGGGTAGTGATGAGTGGCGATTGGATACCGCCAGAGTTACCGGCCCGCATGTTTGAACTGTGGCCTGGCATTAAAGTACTCGGTTCAGGTGGTCCAACAGAAACCTCTATTTGGGATGCGTCCCATTGGATACGCCCTGAAGATACCGCTAAAGACAGCATTCCTTACGGTTACCCGATGGCCAATCACCGGATCCACATCCTCAACAGCCAGCTGAAAAACTGCCCAGTGGGTGTGGCCGGTGAAATGTATGTTGGTGGTTTGGGTCTGGCTTTGGGTTACCTCAATGACCCAGAAAAAACAGCCGAGCTGTTTATTACTCACCCCGAAACGGGCGAAGCGTTGTATAAATCAGGTGATTTGGCACTGCACAGCGGCATCGAAAGCGATGGCATCGAAATTTTGGGGCGCAGCGACTTTCAGGTCAAGATCAACGGTTACAGAATCGAACTGGGTGAGATTGAAAATGCCATTCGCGCCAATAGCGAGTTTAAAGAGGTGGTGGTTGTTGCTCAGGCCAACGATAAAAACAGCGGCAAAGGTAAAAAACGTTTGGTTGCCTATTTGGTCGACGACAGCGAAAAACTGCTCGATGATCAGGCAGATGATCAGGTTTTGACCGCCGCCAATGACGAAGAACTACACGCCAAGCTGGTTGAGTTTAAACTCAGTAATCCGGGCATTCGCAAAACAAAAAACAACGAAACCTCGTTGCTGCTGCCAACGCCGCCTAAAGACCCACAAGCCTACAAAGTGCGCAAGAGCTACCGCGAATACCTTGGCGAAAGTCTCGATTTGGCGCAGTTCAGTCAAACCTTGAGTTGTCTGTCGGAGTATCGTGCTGACAATCTGCCAATGCCGAAATACCGCTACGCTTCTGCCGGTTCTTTGCATCCGGTGCAGGTCTTTATGTACATCAAACCACAAAGCATCGCAGGGCTTGAAGGCGGGTTTTACTACTACCATCCACAAGATCACAAATTGGTGCGTTTGGCCGAGCAAAGCGAGCTGACCAAAGCGTCATGGGGCAACGGTGAAAACCCGTTTATCTATGAGCGTGCGGCGTTCAGCTTATTTTTGGTGGCCGAATACCAAGCCATCGGGCCGGTGTACGGCGAAGAAGACGCCAACGCCATGATGTATCTCGAAGCCGGGTATATGTCGCAATTGCTGATGGAAGTCGCACCACAGCAACAAGTGGGTTTGTGTCCTATCGGTTACATCGACAAAGACGTTGAACAAATGATGGGCCTTGGTCAAAGCCAGTCGATTTTGCATTGTATTGTTGGTGGTTCTATTACTGACCAGCAAATCGAATCGTGGTCTAACGTGGTCAATCATGCGGATGCTTCGGCCAATACCCTCAAAAGTAAACAAGACGAGTTGGCGACCGCATTGTCGAGCGTTTTGCCCAGTTATATGTTGCCAGCCAGCTATGTGGTGGTCGATAAATTGCCACTAACGCCCAACGGCAAAGTTGACCGCAAGGCATTGGTAAGCCAGCACGTTGATGTGGTGGTTGAGCGCAATAAGGTGGCACCTAAAAACGAAATGGAAAAAACCCTGCTGGCTATTTGGTCGCAGGCATTGGGTTTTGATGATTTTGGCACCCAAGACAGCTTCTTTGAAATTGGTGGCGACTCGGTCTCGATTTTAAAAGTGCACCAACAGCTGAGCAAACAACTGCCGGTGAAACTCACCGTGGTTGATTTGTTCAAGTATCCCAAAATCGCCGAACTGGCCGGATTTTTGAGCGCGGCGACTGTCGACGATAAACCCGTCGAAGATCACAAATCCAAGGCGCAAAAACAAAAAGCGGCACTGGGCAGACAACGTAAAATGGCCAAAGGGAGAGCAAAAGCATGAATGATCACCAAGAACTGGAACTGCCAGAAGAATTAGCCGTCGCCGTGATTGGCATGTCGGGCCGCTTTCCCGGTGCCGACAATGTCAGTCAGTTTTGGCAAAATCTGGCCAGTGGCACCGAGTCCATCACCCGCTTTGATGCCGCGCAATTGCTGGCCAAAGGGGTTGACCCGGCGATGCTCGATAACGAAGGGTTTGTTAAAGCCGGTTCGTTTATCCAAGACATCGAAAATTTTGAT
>JABSOG010000984.1 GCA_013216025.1 Algicola sp.
CACTTAACGCCACAATCGAGCCTTGATAATCACTATGCAGATATTGCAGGCCGGCATCGGTTACCGTGGCACCGTCAAACATCACCAGCGGTTCATCAATGCCCGAACCATGCAGATAACGTTTGGTTAAACTGCCGCTGTCATTATATTGTGCAATTAAAGCATCACCGTCATAAACAAACCGTGTGCTATTACTACCACTGACCAATTTAACCATGCGGCCATTGGGATCGTAGGTTAACGTGGCATTATCTGCGCCTGTCGCCGTCAGTAACCGGTTTTCTGTATCATAGCGATAAGTGGTATAACCATCTGAGGTAAGGTTGCCTTTAACATCGTAAGTAAAACTATCACCACCGACACCGGTATATTGGTTTAAGCCATTCACTTGATAATTACCGATCAAATGCTCGTCGCCTTGATAATTAAATTGGCTGTTACTCAGGGTTTTCTCAACGACCTGGTTGGCGCGGTTATATGCAAAGCCATAACGGGTTAAGGGGTTGCTCGTCAGGCTATGACTCAAACCATTTAAGCGGTTTATGGCATCATAATCATAATGGCTATTGTTGCTATTCGCCGCGCCAGTCCCTCGGTCTATATCACTGCGTAAACCTTTCGCACCATAGCGTTGGCCAATTAATTGATTGGCCGGGGTTGCTGTGCTGCCTTTATAAATACCTTTTAGTCTGTTTAAGGCATCGTAATCATAGGTAAACGCTTGGCTATCATCATGGGTAATGCGGTCTCGGTTATTGTTTAAATCGTATAAATAATGGGTCGATTTTGCCGAACCACCCACATTTTCACTGCTGGTTTTAATGTTACCAAAACCGTCGTAAGTGGTGGTAACGCCACTACCGGTATTACTGCCAAAGCGTGCGTATAGCTGTAAGCCACGGAAATCATATCCATAATAAACATCTTGTTCAGTGGTCACTGAATAATCTTTTTTGCTTATTTGGTTGCGCGCATCATAGCTGTAAGTGATGGTTTCGGTGTTATCACTCTCACCGTCGTCACTACGTTTATGCAGTACTGTTAAGTTGCCATTGTGATCATATTCATAATGCTCAAAGTCATCCAGGTTGTGCATGCCTGTGGCGTTAAAATTATCTCCCGTCGTTGCCGTGCCTTTGTCTGGAAAATACCAATGGGTCATGCGGTCGTAACTATCATATTTCATATGCGCTGTGTTGCCGTTAGCATCGGTCACATAACGACGTAACCCTTTTCCTGCGTAAACATGGGTCATATAAGTTTGTTCATCCGCCGTGCCAACGGCACGTTTCTCGGTTAACACCTGATCGTAACTATCGTAGGTATACTGTGTCACGCGGTCTGGATTAATACCGGCGCTATTATAAGGCGTACAGGCGGTAGGTGAACTGACGTTGCTCATGCGTACCGCTTGACATTTTAACCGGCCATACTTAAGCGCCTCTGTTGAACTGTAATATTCGTAGTCGATAATGCCGTAGCCAGTGCCACCTGAGTCGGTCGTCTTATTGATTATTCGACCAGAAGCATCATAACTAAACACTTGCTGAGAATGTAGGGTGAAACCAGCCCAGGCAGAGGGCGCGATAGTGTCGTTTTGCCATGACGATAAACGGCCTTGCTCCACTTTTTCTAACAAGCCTTGGGCATTATAGGTATTACGGGTCGCCAACTGCGTTAATGACCCACTGCCATCGGGGTCGGCTTGAATAACACCGGTCTGTTGCCCGAGCAAATTGTAACGGTAAGCCGTGGTGTAGTCGCTTTTTTGCTGCGTAGCATGACCTGGCATACTCAACAAACCTAAAGCGATAACGGCCAGGAGACGACCAGGTGCAGATATTTTATGTATAAATGAATTCATGGTTTCGCGTCCTTATGGGCATTGGGTTAAAGAAGCGGTACCTGTTGGCAGTGTTTCGCCAATCAGGTTGCCATAATGATCATACGCATAACAAGTGCGCTGTGTTTTGGATGACGAGGTAACCGTAACGCCTTTAAGCAACAGGTTCGCCGTTGTATATTCATATGTGGTGGTCACTCGCTCATCGCCACTGCATGATGTCCCCTTGGTACAAGACGTTTCTGATTGTAATAACCAGATACCGTCGCTTGAGGTCTCATTAGCAGCACTATTTATTTTGTATGTTGCATACAGGGGCGCATCGCCATAACTGTAGGTGGTCACTGGGCGAATAGCCGTGCTATTGGCATCGGTTTTCACCCCGGGGTGAGTGACCTTGGCAATTTGGCCAGAGGGTGCATGGTATTCATAGTCGGTGCGGTGACCATTGGCATCAATGGTATAGTCGGGTTGATTACAGGTTTTGCTATTACTACAGGTTTGTGGATAATGCGCCTGTATCGATGTTTCGATTGAATGCCCGTCATCATCTTCCCGGCCACTATTGAATTTGATGGTTGCCAGATTGCCCCGGTCATCGAAGTCATACCACTTGTCAGGGCCTGGCCCGCCTATTTGACTGGTCACAAAATTACGAAAACTATCCTCAAAACTAAAAACCCCCGTGCCGGTTTGGCTGAAATCGAACAGCGTACCAGGATATCTTGAACTCATTGAGACAAGATTTGTTACCTTCCACATACTACTGTTTTGAATTGAGGTATTGGCTTGTCGTTCGCTCATTGTATACCCTGCTTTTCCTTGTAGACCCTCGGCAGAAATGACTTCACCCGATTTAGAGGAAAGCCACTGATAAAAAAAAGCGCCACCAGTCACTGATATAACCGCCGCTTCATATTGATTTCGATAACGATAAGTTGTGGTGATCTCAGTACTGGATGCGGGTTGTATGCCCACCAATCGCGGCATATATTGCTCAGCCACGCCAAAACCTCGGGTTTGGTCGTCCCCCCCTTCATTACCCGGCACATCGCCAAGGTCGGGCGTTATCAGGGCCAAATCTTGTGCCTCATAGTGATATTTTGTGGTCAGGGTCTTTGAACCTGCCGATGTGACATCCACTTGAAAAACACTCTCACCAATAAAAAATGCCCGTGGCATGCCGCCCGGCCAGGTAAATTTAACCTCAGGCCAGGCATTAGTCAGTGTACAAGCGGCTGATGTTGTTGGGTCGCAATATTCAATCGCATTATTAATGCCACGGACATATTCAGGGTTGTAATGAGTATACCAAC
>JABSOG010000985.1 GCA_013216025.1 Algicola sp.
AAGTCGCCATCACCAAGTTGCCCATCGCCATTGCTGGTGTTTCGCCGACAACTTTGGTGTTTACTTGGGTAACCGAATCTGTGATCTGTTCATTAACTGGCATAATGATTCCTAGTTTTGTTTAGTGTTATTGTTAAACTGACGAAAAGGTCAGGTCCGTTTGGAATTAGGCTTTATTTAGCCTTCTTCTTTTCTAAGATTTCTTCTGCACCACGGCCAAGTACGGCTGTACAGGTTGACATCAATGAGTTGATGCCCTGAACGGTGACTGATTGCATGACGATACCGCCTTGCTGGTTGCTGCCTGTGGCGTTTAAAGCGGTAGTCGCCATTGCCTGACTGGTTGACATCAGCAAGTTGCCCATACCCATTGCCGGAGTAGAAGCGAGTGTAGCGGTGTTAACCTGGGTAACTGAGTCGGTGACTTGTTCATTTACTGGCATTGTCGTATTCCTGTTGTTATGTCTTTAAATGGATTGCTTGTGTGCAGTCCGGTTTATACCAAATGCATTAAATCTCATTGGTATTATCCTCGAAAGTATCTTGGGGTATGTCCAAGATGTTCCGGAATTACTTTTTGGCATAAGTGGCACCGACCGAATGGAGCATCGCTGCGTTTAATGCCGTGTTGGTATGAATGATCACGTTAAGCTGCTGCTGCGCAAAAGTGCCATTGTGTGCTGCGTTACCGAGTGCTTGAGCCACTGCCTGTACCAGCATTGATCTGGATGTTGAGGGGGCATATTTGGCCACTAGCTCATTGATTTGTTCTTCACTGGTCTTGTCAGTCATGGTGTTGTCCCCCGTCACTTAATGTATGCACATGTTAGGTGTTTATTTAGTGTATTTATTGGTGAAATTTACTGAGAAGTGCCGCTAATCAGCCAAAGTATCAAAGGTAAAAAAGACCTAGTCTGTGATTTCTACGCATTGAGCTTTTGCTGGTTTTTATATTGTCTGGGGGTGACTTTGGTGTATCGTTTAAAGATCTTTTCAAAGTGACTGAGGTCGCCAAAACCAACGTCTAAAGAAACATCGGTGATCCGTAAATTGGGGGTTTCGCAGAACATCAGCTTGGCTTTTTCAATTCGCAACTCTGCAAGAATCTGTTTGAAACTGCGCTTGAGATAGAACTTGAGCAAGTACGACAGATGTGACGGACTGACATAAGCATTCTGGGCCAATTCACCGAGGGTTATTTCGCGGGCATAGTTGGCACCCACATATTGCAGTGCCTTTTGCAATCCGGCGTGTAAATGCTTGAAGGCACTGTAGTCGGTGTCCATCAGGCTTTGGATCAAATCAAATGCAGGGGGATCGTTGGGTTGTTTGTTGTTGCTCGATGATGTTTGCTGTAGGGGTTGAGTGAGCAGTATGTCGGGGGCGTATTTTTTCAGCTCGGTCAGGTCAATGGGGTTGGCGGTTGACAGGGCCATAACCCGGGCCACTGTTCTTTCCATTTCTTGGTAGTTTTCTGGCCAGTGGTAATTATGCAGTGCGCTTTGCACTTCACTCGAAAAATTTTGCTCTTGATAGACCCTGTGTTGTTTAACCAACTGCTGGACAATGGCGGCGATATCTTCTTTGCGCTGTTTTAAGGCGGGAATTTTCACCTGCAAGAAGTTAAGCTGCGCGTTCAGTTGGCGAGAAAAGCTGTTTTGCATCACCAGAGTCGCCAATGATTGGGTGGTTGAGAATATCAGCCGTACATCAGACGTATTGATTTGAGGGCAACTGGTTATTGAGTGCTCAGAACTGGCGCCAAGCAGTTCAACCAGTATCTGTTGCTGGGCCAGTGAAAGCTCGTCTACTCCGTGCAAGTAAATGCTGCCGCCTTTGGCTTGGACAAAACAGTTAACCAGTTTTTGTTCGAATGCTTCTGCACTGGTGACGCTGCAATTGATTTCGATAAAAGGCTTGTGCTTGAGCGGGCTGTTGTAATGAATGGAGCTGGCGACCACCAGTTTTTCGCAACCAAAATCGCCTTCAATGACCACTGGTGCATGAGAGCTGGCAGCTCTTTCAATAAAAGATTCGAGATTGAAAATTGATTCGCTATAACCGTTCAGTGACAGCGCTTTACCAAGATACAAGCCAGACAGGGTGTTGGCCTGATCGCGTTTGATCAGCAGCGCTATCTTTTTGGCGACATTGATAGCACATTGGTCGGCACTGATGGCGGATATTGCTGCGCTGGCTTGTTCATGGCGGGTATTGCCTGCCAGTTGTAAGTCACCAATTCGCTCTCGCTGATAAAGGATTGGATATGAGGTCGTATTGCCGTCATCCAAAGCGCCTTGCCTGCCAAAATCGAAATTCAGGGCACCTTGCATTTGCTCGTCCACATGATACAGCTTCACTGCAGCGTGTTCGAATTGGTCACATTCTCCAGTAGAGTCGAAATAACTCTTAAGCAGGTGTTGATTAGCCAATAGATTGGCTGTCGTCGGTTGATCTGATAAATCGGTTATTGAACAGTGTTTCATTTTTGCGCTCCAGTTGAAAAAATGAGTGCGAATGTAAGGCGGTCTGTATTGATAAATGGCTAGAAGGGGATTTTTTTTGTTTGGGCCTTCAACTGCGCCATTCGACCTGCGTGCCTTAATTCGACTCCCTAAAAATCACCACAGCAAATTAAACGAATCGGGGAACTTATAATCGGGCGAACCTACGGTAATGGGTTTTTTTTGTCGTAGATCAGCGGCATTGTTCTATAAAAAAAATGAAACGTTTTGGTAAAACGTGTTGTTTTCCAATGAAAAAATTGTATCCAAACCACGACAGTAGAAAAAGACGGAATATACTGGGGGAGGATTTATAAAAAGGGAATCAATAAAACAAAACAACTAAATCGACACTGTAACCCCAAAACAGACAAAATAGTATTACACGTCATTACACCTAAAGTGATCACAAAAGCGACAAAATGACGGGTAGCGAATGCAATAGGATGAGAACGATTGCAGGCATTAGGTGGTGTTGACGATAAGTCGCTAAGAATTGATGGGTTGGGGGGGCTAAAAGATGATGGGTTGTCGTGCTTTGTTAAGGGCTGGTGGAACGGAGGCTAGGCAAGGGGGTCAAAGCAAATTAAGGTTAGGGACAGGCAAGCTGTCCACGAACCTAAATTAGCACTGACCCCAGCCGG
>JABSOG010000986.1 GCA_013216025.1 Algicola sp.
CAACGCATTGTCGGTTGATAATTTCAATATTGCCGTCGCCTTAACCAACAGCATTAAGGAGCAAAGCTAATGTCTAGTGTGTTACGTGGTCCGAATATACTCAAAGGCGCTTTTGTCAGTGTTGACAGCCAAGGGGTAACCAAAACACTTTCTTTTCAGTTTAACCCGGCCAATCTTAAGCGCTCACTCAAACCACAAATGGTTGGCGGAGAACAGGGCGACCGGTCTATGGCTGTGCGTTTTAAAGGCGCGCCGGTACAAACTATCGATGCCGACATTGAGTTTGACGCGTCCAGCGGACTGGATAATTCAATGCCCAACAGCATCGAAAATGGCGTATACAGTCAACTGGCTGCGCTTGAGATCATGTTGGCCCCATCATGTGCCGTGGTTAACAAAATCAACTCACAACTCAATGCCGGTGTCATGGAAGTTGCGCCGATGCTGGCACCAACCATCTATTTTGTGTGGGGCAAAAACCGGGTGTTGCCGGTAAAGATCAGCCAATACACGATCACCGAAGAACAATTTGACGCTGACTTGAATCCCATTCAGGTGTCAGTTTCAGCCTCAATGACGGTACTCAGCTATTCTGATCTGGATTCTTCCAACCACGCTTATCAGCAATATATGG
The DNA here is from genome assembly GCA_013216025.1 of Algicola sp. GTDB lineage: Bacteria > Pseudomonadota > Gammaproteobacteria > Enterobacterales > Alteromonadaceae > JABSOG01. The sequence goes on from JABSOG010000986.1 coordinate 635, forward strand.
TTTACCAGCAGACCATGGAGTCTATCGCTGCCAAAGCCTATGGTTCGCTGCAAAGCAGTGGTGTTAATCAAAGTCAAATTACTTAGAGGTCACTATGTTTGAACAAACCAGCCGCTATTTTCACCTTGAGAACTTGACCCATGTTGATGAAAACGGTCATGAGATTAAATACAAAAGCCGCCGTATATTGCCCCAACCTGCAACCGTACCCTCAATGGTCACCATTGAGGTGGAACGTGGCAAACGATTGGATCAAATTTGCGCCTCGACGCTGGGTAACCCTGAACTGTCGTGGAAATTGGGCGATGCCAACCAAACATTGGCATTAACCGACCTTGAGAAACGAGGCACTGTGTTGCGCATACCGCTCGACGGGGTGGGCACTTAATGTCACTGCCAAAAGTTAATTTGGGTTTGAAACTCGGCAAAGCCCTGCCCAGTGCAGCGCCAATGCTGATCATGGAGGCACTTAAATCTGTGCAGGTCACCCAAGGCGATTCAGGGCCTTGTACTTTTCAGTTAACGTTTAATGCCGATAGAACCGGGGCTTTTTCGAATGATTACCCCATTTTAAGCTCGCCGTTACTTAAAGCGACCAACCGTGTGATCATTTCAGTGAGCATTAATTCGGTTGAAAAAGTGCTAATGGATGGGTTTATCACCAATACCGAAATCAATTATACCGAACAAAGTGGTGCCGCCAGTTATACGGTCACCGGTGAAGACGTCAGTGTGATGATGGACTTATTCCAATTATCGTTTCCGTATCCTGGCATGGGTTTTGATTTGATTGCCGCTGCCGTTTTAGCAAAATATATGATGTTGGGCGTGATGCCCGAAATAATCCCTAACCTAGGCATGCCAATCAGCGATCCGCTGGAAAGAACCGAACAACAATCACAAACCGATCGTGAGTTTCTCAAATGGCTTGCTGACCAAAGTGGTTATATATTTCGCGTTAGGCCCCTAACGCCAATGACAAACAAGGCCTATTGGGGACCTTTACTGCATTTCGGACTGCCGCAACCCGCGCTGAATGTGAATCTTGGACCTCTGACCAATGTTGAAGACGTTAGTTTTGCTTACAATGCTTTGGCTCCGAATTTGGTTCATGGCTTTTTGCAGGACGATACGCTAGAGGGGGTGGATATTCCGGTGATCACACTTCAGGCGGTACGCTTACAACCGATGGCGCAAAATGATGGTCTGACGAGCAATCAACCGTTTGTTAAAAACAACGCTTTTGAAGATCCTCGTTTGGGCGCAATAGGCGGACTTTTGGAGGCTCAAATGGCCACTGATCGTTCAACTGATGAGGTTGTAAAGGGCACCATATCGGTTGATACATTGCGTTATGGCAGTATTGTCGAAACTCCGGGCGTGGTCCCTGTGCGGGGGATGGGACAGAGTTATGATGGTAATTACTATGTATCTTCGGTTACCCATACCATCAGCAAAGGAGAATACAAACAGGCTTTGTCGTTACAACGTGAAGGCACAGGCAGCACAATAACTAGAGTGGGAGAATTAATATGAGTGCAATAGAGACAAATGTCGGCCATAACCAAGGTAAGTTCCATGGCAAATTTCGCGCACTGGTGGTTGAAAACATCGATCCTGAATTTTTGGGGCGGATTTTAGTGGATGTGCCTGCAATTCCTGCCGGTATCACCAATTGGGCGATGCCATGTGTGCCTTATGCCGGGTTTCAAGTGGGCTTTTATGCGATACCCCCGATTGGTGCCAATGTGTGGATTGAATTTGAAGGTGGCGATCCCAGTTATCCTATCTGGGTGGGGTGTTTTTGGGCCAAGGGAGAGGTGCCTTTAGAAGCCACAGCTGAAACCAAGGTCTTTAAAACCGAGTTAAATACCTTGATATTGGATGATTTACCCGAGGTTGGCGGCGTGACGTTAACCTCTATTCCGCCTGCGGTGGACGATATTTGTTTAATGACATTTAATGCCGAGGGGATCACCATTACAGTGCCAGAGTCGGTCTTTAATATGACGCCCGTGACCGTCACAACCACCACAACCGATATTGTCATGACAGCCGAAGCAGCAATAGAGATGGAGGCAACCGCAGATATTTCTGCCACGGCTGGCGGTGCGATTGAACTTTCTGCTACGGGTGATGTGACAATCGACGCTGTTGGCGCAGTAGAAGTCACCGCAGGGGCTGACGTTTCTTTGACTGCCGGTGGTGCGGCTGAGGTGACCGGTGGTGCAGATGTCACTATATCAGCCGGGGGGGCTTGCGAAATGAGCGCCGGTGCCGATTGTGCGATAACCGCAGCTGTGGCCTGCGAAATGACCGCTGGTGCCGATTGTGCGATAACCGCAGGTTTGGCTTGCGAAGTCACCGCCGGTGCCGATTGTGCGATAACCGCTGTCGGTGCTTGTGAGGTCACGGCTGTGGCCGTTGCAATCACGGGCGCGACAGAAATTACCGGGGTTTTGCTGATTGATGGCGCACCACCGATGATGTTACCGATTTAATATCAT
>JABSOG010000987.1 GCA_013216025.1 Algicola sp.
CCATGGGGCACAACCAGTTGACCTTCATCCAGCACGTAAACTTGAGTGTGGCGTATGGCCTTGCCGATAGGAATACTTTGACCTTCGAGCAGCGTCCGAGGGATCGCATAACAACAGGTAAAGGTGGTGCCTTCAGTTGGACCATAACCATTGATGATTTGAACTTGGTCATCCAAGTCATAAAGCTGCGCCACCGAATGCGGGCTGACGATATCGCCGCCCACCAGCAATTGACGCAAACCGCTGGGGCCATCTTGTTCAATGATCCACTGATCAAACAGGGCCGAGGTCAGCCACAGGGTATTGATGTTTTGTGCGCGGATAAAGCGGCTTAACGCCAGCACGTCCATCGGCCCTTGCGGATATAAGGTCAGCTGACCGCCATTAAGTAACGGCCCCCAAATTTCAAAAGTCGCAGCATCAAAACCCAGCGGTGCCATTTGCAATATATGGGTGTGTTCATTCAGTTCTACAAAGTCGGTATCATGGACCAATCGCACCACCGAGCGATGCTCCACACAAACCCCTTTGGGCTGGCCGGTCGAACCAGACGTGTAAAGCACGTAGGCCAAATTGTGGTGATCAATCTCAACCTGTGGATTTTCAACCGGCTGACTGCTGAGCATCTGTTCACCAAAATCAGTGTCGAGGCAGATTAGCTGTTGTCCGCCCGGTGGCAGTTCTGCCATGCCTGCCTTATCACAGAGCACGATACCAACGGCTGAATCTTCGAGCATAAACGCAATGCGTTGTGTCGGATAAGTTGGATCAATCGGCACATAAGCACCACCCGCTTTGAGAATACCCAGTACGCCGACCATCATGTCGAGCGAGCGTTCAATGCAAATGGCCACTAGGGTATCAGGCGTAACGCCGACACTCATCAGGTAATGTGCCAGTTGGTTGGCTTGTTCATTGAGCTGCACATAACTGAGTTGGTCGCCAGAAAATGCCACGGCGATGGCATTTGGGGATTGCTCAACACGGCGTTCAAACAATTGAATAATGGTGAACTGATGCGGGTAAACCGCGTTGATATCGCTCCAGTCTGATAATAACTGCTGTTGTTCTGTCGCCGACTGCAACGCCATCTGCCGCAGCGGCCACTGCGGCTGTTCGGTCATATTTTGCAACAGGGCAAGGTATTGATGAAGCAACCTTTCGATGGTAGGGCCGTCGAAACACAACGGGTTATATATCGCTTTTAAGCCGAGTTTTTCGCCATCGTTAAAAATCAGGGTAAACGGAAAGTTAGTTTGCTCCCAAACGTCAAAGGCGCTGATCTCTAAGCCCCAAGTCAGTGCCTCTAACGACGAATCGACCGGGGTATTTTCAAACACCACTAACGAGTCAAACAACGACACATTACCGGCGATTTCACTGTAACGGTGAACATCCACCAGCGGGGTATAACTGTGCTCATGTTGCACTATCTGATTGCGATGAAAATGCTGTAACCAGCTGCTCAGCGCTTGTTCGCCGGGTACATCAATGCGCACCGGCACGCTGTTGATAAACGGGCCTACCATGTTTTCCATGCCAGTCAATTCGGCGGGTCGACCCGACACTGTGCTGCCGAATAACACTTTGTCTACCCGGTTGTGACGGGCCAACAATATCGCCCAAGCACCCTGGGTCACAATGTTCATGGTGACCTCATTCTCGCGAGCCATTGAACGGATGGCTGAGGTCAATTCAACTGACAACAAGTGCTGTACCAGCACTGGCTTCACTTCTTTTTGGTCGTTGTCGCGCATCTGGCCTTTCATCAGTGGGGTCGGGGCATCGATGCCCTTGAGGTAATCTTGCCAGAATCGCGCCGATTGGTCTTCGTCGCGCAGTTGCAACCAAGCAATGTACTCTTTAAATTGACGCACCTCGGGCAAGGTGGGTCGTTTGTTATGACGAACGGCTTCATAAAAGCTGATGAACTCGGTAAACACGATGGGCATCGACCAGCCGTCGATAACGCTATGGTGCAGGTTCCAAATCAGCCGATGTTGTTGGTCTGTTATACGTATCAGGGTAAAGCGCATCATGGGTGCTTTAGCAAAATCAAAACCGCGTTTGAGATCGGTGGCCAAAAACGCCTTATATTCTCTTTGTTGTTGTTCTTCGCTCAAGTCACGCCAGTCTAGTTCGTCGAACACCAAGCGCACTTTTTTACGCACCACCTGATGGGCTTTTTGCTGCTCAAGGCCGATGAACATGGTTCGAAAAACATCGTGACGCTCGATGATTTGTGCCCAAGCACGGCGAAAGGCGTCATTGTTCATGTCGCCAGTGAAGTCACAGGCAATCTGGACACAGTAAACCCCAGAGTCTGGCGACAGCATCGAATGATGGATCATGCCGTGTTGCAATGGCGACAGCGGATAAATAGCGTCGATATCTTGGCGTTTAACCTGTGGTGCAATTTCGGCCACCAGCGTGTCGAGTTGGGCCTGATTGCATTCGAGCAATGGCATATCGTAAGGCGTATAACCGCCACTGTCAGGCAAACAACAATGCTCAATCAAACCGTTAAGCGAACTGAGCATGTCGTTCATTAAGCGGGTGATAGTCTGGTCGCGATACTGTTTATCACTGTAAGTGCAAATCAAATTCAGTTTGCCTGCGACAATCGAGGAGGATACAGACAGTTGATAAGGTCTTTGCTGCGCATCACTTTGTCCCGACCCACTACTTTGTGATGCCGGTGAAAACGGCGCGTCTTCAGACAGAACCTGATCAAGCTGACCAAGATAATTAAATATCACCTGCGCCTGCGGGGCGGCCCGCAGTATTTGGCTCACTTCATCGTCAGACCCGTTGTAACTTCCCTTGTAACGCCCCTTGTAACGCAGCGCACTGTAACCAAAACCATTGTCTGGTATTTCGCGCAATTGCTCTTTAATGCTTTTTATTGATTGAGCGGCATATTCAGCCGATGGCGAAGCTGTTGGTAAGGTAAGTAAAACCGGGTAAATAGTCGTAAACCAACCCACGGTGCGTGACAGGTCGATATCATCAAACAAGTCTTCTCTGCCGTGACCTTCCATCGACAAATACAACTGCTGCTCGCCAGTCCACTTGGCAAAAGCCATGGTCAG
>JABSOG010000988.1 GCA_013216025.1 Algicola sp.
CAAGCTGGGCAGAGCACATTTGTATGTCGCGATAGTTCAAGTCAAAATGGGCCGCAACCTGTTCAATATTCTGTGCCGGTTTATGCTGGTCGTCAATCAGCTGTTCCCAGTAATATCGCTGCTCTTCGACAGTGGGATTAACGACTTCAAAACCGAACTGATCTTTGAGGGTAAAACTGCGTTTTTGATCGGCCCCAACGATCACCGGCCACTTTAACCGGTCAATAAAAAAATCAATCATGTTGTCTTTATCTGCATGGCTGGCGGGAGACGCTTCACATTCGATATATAAAAAGTAATTGTTGAGCAGTATTTCACGCTCCCAATTCATGATGAAATCATTGAGTTCATCAATGGTCGAGGGGATGAATACAGAAGATAAAATTCGTACATTAACCCCAAGCAATTGGCCTATTTTGGTCACCAAATCACGTTTGGTTTGGCGACAATCGCCAGTCAGGGTGAAAAATAATTGGCTCGAAAATGTGTTGCCGGGCTGAACGGCCAAAGCGCTGATGGCATTAGCCTGCGCTTCGCTTTGGTTGCTTAACTTAAAACGCACATGATCCAGCGGTTCTGACAGTTTTAGCACATTGGCGTCTTCACCGCTGATCCCAGCCAGAAAATGAACAATGCTCTCAGGGACCATTAAACGGCTGTGCGTCAGTCCGTTGTCTGGTTTTATGTTGACTAATCCCCACTTTCGCAGCGTTGCAGCCGGTAGCAGTGCATCCCATTCGGGTGAGGGTAAAATCGCCAGTGCCAAGCTGAAATTAACGGTCAAATGGCCTTCACCCTGAGGGTTTTTCAGCAAACTACTGTCAAATTCATCTGCGATGGCCAGTAACAATGTCAATTTTTCAAATTCTGTCAGCTCGAATACCGAACTTAAGCAATCAATAGAAAATGGCGCGGGTGCCGTGGATTTTTGTAAGGCGATGGCCTGTTGCAACTGCACTATTTTTTGCTCATTTTCAGCGGTAGCGTGGTCTGGCCATGAGCGCTGCAACAGCAGTTTTAACCACTCGATATGGCTGACAAGGTAATGTCGATTGGCCTTAAACCAGTGGTCATTTACCTGTGATACATTGGCAGGCAGGTTCATCGCAGCTTTACCCCGGCTTTGACTCTTTTTACCCGTTCAGCTTTATTCAAAGGCAAGTCACTTTCCATTAATATCACCGATATTCGATAATTGAGTGACTGCTCGTGCGGCATTTGGAAAAATACCGACCACATCTTTGAAATGTCTTCGACCGATAATTGTACCGGCATAATATTGATCGCTGCCCGCTGTTCATAAAGGTTCGATTCGGCCAGATAACTTTGTTCACCTTGAGCCTCTAAAAAGTTTTCGATTTCTACTCGGGTGATCGTCGGGTTGGCATGTAGGTCAGTGATCACTGCTCCCATCAGCCGCTGTGCTTCCAAAGTAGATTCTCTGCCGTAGAAAGTGACATGGTAATCTAGGTCTAGTGCCACTTGGGGTTGTTTTATCAAGGTGCCATCGGTTGCACGCGTGGCCAGATCGTTGTTTCTCAGGTTGTGATTGTGCTCAACCTTATAAAGATAAACATAGGCCCCCACCATTTGACTATCGGGCTTATCGGGTCTCTTGGTGACCACATTGGGCGCGGCAGAAATATTGGCCACCCGATTCAAAGATTCATTGATTTTTTGTGCGAAAATCGCTGTTGTTGTGGCTATTGCAAGGTAGTTACTCATCAACGTTTACCCAGTTTTTTATTGTAATCGGCTAATTTCAGTGACGGTCCAGGCCGTTTGAAGGACGTTGTTGCTGTGGTGCTTTCATGGTCTGATGCATAGGTAATTCGGCCGATTTTTACCTTTACCCGCGGTTGTTCTTTTTGGCTGTTGATGTGAGGTGTGCGAAGACGCAGCCTAGTGCCATTGTCCCAGTGCCCAATTGAGCCGGGATGATAAGCCAAGTGCTCAGCGCCGTGGCCTTGCGCCATTTGTGCCCCCATTAAGATGTTGGGCACAATCTCAGACACTGAATGAAAATAAGGGGTTTGTGAGTGGTCGATGAGATGAGCAAAATAACCATATTCATTGATCGTTTGATTACTGTCTATCCCTTGAGTGCCTTGACGCCCAGCCACTTGACTGTGTTGGCCAAATGCAAAAGTGGCCGGTTTGATGTGACCAAAATCTCCTTGATGTTTGACTTGTTCGAGATAAAAATGCTTGTCTTGTTCAAGATAAGTCGCCGACTCTGTGCCACCGGTTTTGTTATTTTGTTTGGTCTGAGTGTGTTGGTTTATTTCATTTTGAAGTTCAGTCCAAAAGTCTTCGCCCAATGATTTTTTAAGCTGCTTCACCAGCGTTTTGACATCGGTTTGACTGCTCAGTATCTCTTGCAGAGCGTCAAGCTGATGTTGTTTACCCGGTGTTGAGCCGTCTTTGCCCAGTGAAGTCAAAATCGATAACAATTCGTTTTTGACCGCGCTCACCGATTGCGTATTCGCACTGTTATTAGCATTGTTGTTGTTACTGTTATTAGCATTGCTGTTATTGTTATTGTGAGTTATAGGAGTATTGACTTGATCATGGGTTTGGCTGCCATTTTTGGATCCTGTTCGGGTATTTCCAATAAATGTATTATCTGTACTCTTATCAGCGTAACTCAACAGTGAAGCAAAAAGCTGTTGCCCACGTACAAGCAAATGTGCCTTTGAAGCTTGGTTGGCATGATGGCCTGACTTTGGTGAACGTGTCGATAGTGAAGACTCTACCATTGATTTTTGTGCGTCAGCGCTATGGCGTTCAAGCGATGCTGTTTGTTGCAACAAGGCGACAATTGCTGTTCTGGCCTGATCATTTAATGACAATAAGGCGGTATTAAACTGATTCACGGTGTTTGCACTGACCCCTGTGTCAGTTAAAAAAGCCAAGGCCTGTTGTTGTAGTTGTTGTTGATTATGGGTTAGCTCTGCGCCTGATTTTGGCGCTACCCATGATTTTAGTGCTGCGCCGGCATGAATAGCAGCGCTGTTTTGCTTGTTGGTTGCTGCTGTTGCACCCGCTACAGCGGTTGAATCGTTGGTGTGTT
>JABSOG010000098.1 GCA_013216025.1 Algicola sp.
CGTTATGCTGCGGATATCTTGCTGACCTCACCGGTTATCGGCCCCGATGGTACGGTGTATTTTGCCAATGGGGCAGAACATGTGACTGCGCTGAGTCATCAGGGGGGGTTGGTATGGCAATACGACACTAAGGCGCCTAACCACAGGGTGCGAACCTTGTTATTGGCTGACGATGGTATTTTATATTTTGCCCATCAAAGTAGTGTTGTTGATAGTCATTTGTACGTTCATGGGATAAAAGCCCTGTCGAGCACTGGCGAATTGTTATGGCACACGCAAGTAGACGGCGATGTGCGTGGTGATTTGACCATGGACAACAAAGGCATTTTGTATTTTGGTACTTTTGGGCGACATTTTTACGCGCTCAATACATCTAGTACTGGTCTGGCACATTCGCCGTGGCCCATGGTTGGACAAAATGAGCAAAGAACCAGCGGTATGCCTAAATTGTCTGGCGAGTTGGATATTGATGGTGATGGTATCAGCAACCAAAATGATAATTGTCAGTGGGTAGCCAATGCAGACCAAGTCAACATTGATGGCGATGATGGTGGCGATGTTTGTGATGCAGATGATGACAATGATGGTTTGTCTGATATATGGGAAATAAAATATGGTTTTGACCCGTTGCGTGGTGGACAAAGTTCAGAAGATAGCGATGGCGATGGTTTTGACAACCTGACTGAGTTTGAAGGCGGTTCAAGTCCAACTGATGCAACCTCGCAGCCGACAGGTTACGACAGTGAGCCGCTATGGTCAGTCCAAGCATCAAACCGGATCAACGGTAACTTGGCAATGGATGAAACTGGGCAAATGTATGCAGGCATTGGTTATGACTTTGGGGTTAACGATGTTGAAGCATTTGACAGCACCGGTCAACAACGTTGGTTATATGAAACTGAAAAAACCGTTGAATTTACACCCGTGGTCGATAACGATGGCAATGTATTGGCGATATCCGCTTTTGACTTGCATTGTATTAATTCGCGCGGGACAGTTAATTGGACCTACAATTTAAGGGGTACAGTGAGTGAAGGACCGGCAGTTGCCAGTGACGGTCGAATTTTTGTGGCCACTAAAGGTGGTCAACTCACGGCCCTTAAACCCAATGGTACTTTGGCATGGACAATTGATTTGGGCGAGGCGCTCTACACCAAACCCATAGTCTCTAGTGATGGCACTGTTTACGTTGGGTCGGGAGGTAGGCTTTATGCTGTTTCTTCATCGGGTGAATTGCTGTGGCAATACCAAATGCCAGGCGATTTGGACAAACAACTTTCTTTGGACAGCAAAGGTAATATATACATTACCAATGCCTCAAAAGTTTATTCGTTGTCTTCTCAAGGGCAGTTGCGCTGGGTATTCGATGCTCAAGCGCACATTGAAAATGCTGTGGTGATTGACTTAGATGGCAATGTCTTTTTTGCTACTGGTCAGTCTAACACTCGCAATTATCTTTATGCTGTTAACCATAATGGCATCTTGAAATGGCGTTATGGCTTTAGTGATACAAGGTCTAGCGGTCCAACGCTTTCTCGGGATGGTTACCTTTATTTTGGTTCGGCGGAGTACGTCATTAACATCAAAGGTGTGTCAGAACATGTCTTACCAGACATTGTTATAAATGACACCAGCCCTTTGGTTGGGGCCGATCATACGCTGTATTTTACCAGTGGAACCCGCAATATAGTGTCGATGAAAGTCAGAGGTAGGTCAGATGAACAAGGGGGATCTTGGTTAACCTATGGCGGTAACAACCAGCGAAACGGTCGTTTAAACGCCGCAGACACTGATCTTGACGGTGTTGTAGATATTATCGACAACTGCCCGCTACAAAGCAACGCTGATCAGCTCAACACAGATCATGCCAACGATGGTGGTAATGCCTGCGATACCGATGACGACAATGATGGTGTTGCTGACGATATTGATGTGTTTCCACTCGACAGTACAGAAACGTTAGACACTGATTCAGACGGCATTGGTAACAACGCCGATTTGGATGATGATAATGATGGTGTTGAGGACGACAACGATGCCTTCCCATTTGATGCCAATGAATGGTTGGACACCGATGGCGATGGCACGGGCAATAACGCTGATTTAGATGATGACAATGACGGCGTTGCCGATGAAGAGGATGATTTTCCATTAGACCCGGGCAAGTCAGTATTTAAGTTGATAAGCGATGTGGTATTTAACGATGCAGGTTTGGCGACTTGTGTGATGGATTTGGCCACTGCCAACGGCTGGACTTCGGTGAACGAAGTTACCCAACTGTCGTGTGCCTCGAAAAACATCAGCGAACTGACAGGGCTTAATGAATTGTTTGCCTTAACCACTTTAGATTTAAGGAAAAACAGCATTAGCGATATTAGCTTGCTGGCTGATTTGAGCGCCTTGAGTCAAGTGAAACTGGCCAAAAATGTCATCAGTGATTTATCACCTTTGGCTGGTTTGACCGCAATGACTTTCTTGAGCATTAGCGGCAATCAATTTGACGATACTCAGCTTGGCGCATTGGCCGACTTGTCTAATTTGAATGTGTTGTATTTGCGTGACAACAACATAAGCGACCTGTCGGAGCTGTTGAACTTGAGCAGCTTGACCCGCTTATACCTCAACAACAATGAAATCGAAACCGTGAGTGCGTTATTTAGTCTGCTCAATGCTAGTAAGATTGATTTGCGTGGCAATAGCACGGTTAACTGTGTTGAGCTTGAGGTTTTGGTTGGTGCACTGGGTGATGGCATTGTTAATGCGCCTGCTAGTTGCACCTACATTGGGGCGGTAGAATTTGCTGATGTTAATTTGGGTCAATGTGTTTTGGATACTGCCGGTGCTAATAACTGGTTAACGGTCGGTGAAGTGACAGCGCTTGCTTGTCCGTCTAATGCGATTGTTGATTTGTCGGGAATCGAAAAGCTAACCGCTTTGAGCAAACTTGATTTGAGAAAAAATAGCCTCACAGACATTAGCTTGTTGGCTGGCTTAACGGGGTTAACCGAGCTGAAATTGGCCAAAAACCAGATCAGCGATATTACCTCGCTGGCCCACCTGAACGCAGTGATGTTTTTGAGTTTGAGTGGCAACCATCTTGTTGATGCAACGTTGGCTAATCTGGCCAACCTGAGCCAATTGAGTGTGTTGTATTTGCGTGACAATCAGCTCACAGATTTGTCTTCTTTGGCTGCATTGACAGGGTTGAAGCGGTTGTATTTACGCAATAATCAAATCAGCAATATTGCAGCCGTGGCCAATATGACCAAACTGAATACCGTGCGTTTGACCAATAACATGGTCAGTGACATCAGCGCACTGTTCAACTTGGCCAGCGCCACAGATATCAACTTAAAGCATAATAGTGATATCAACTGCGCCGATTTAGAGGCTTTGGTTGAGGTGTTGGGTGAGGGCGTAGTAACGCGACCAACAACGTGTGTGCAGTGAACCATAAGCGGTGACTCAGTTACTGCGTGCAATATCTCTTAAAAGGCCCTGAATGTGTTTGATCACTATTTTGGGCTCTTCATCATGAATGCCGTGCTCTTTGGTGGTCGAGAAAAACACCTTAGCTTGAGTCGACAGGGTCTTCATTTTTTTAATGCCTTGATAGTGCCACTGTAAAATTCTGTCCCAACGGGGTTTGGGCCAGTCGCCGGGCGGGGTGGCCGACATCTTATCTCTGCCTTTGGCCATTAACAACCGATAGGGTTTGTCGGCAAAGTCGCGAGCGCTGATGAGTTGCTGGTAACCGAGTTTGTAATCGAGCTTTTCGTAGGTCTGGTGGGGGTTATTCCACTCTTTAATGCTGTGATTCATCATTTTGGTCAACTGTTCTGAGTATTTTTCGGTCTTTGGTCGCCAGCCTGTCGCTCTGTCGTGCATCATGCCGTCAACCGATGGGTCGACCAGTAAAATACCACTGACCTCACTAGAATATAAGTGATTGAACAGCCGAACATGATAAGAAGCCAGCGAGTGACCGACCAATAAATAAGGCCCTTTTACATTGGCACTGCCGAGCAGGGCATGGAGCTGTTCAGCCGCCTTTTTGACGTGATAAGCGCCCGTGACCGCATCACTTTTACCCAAACCCGCGCGGTCGAAGTGGCAAATTTGGTGGTGCTTGCTGATAGGCCCAATGACCTTCTTCCAGTCGTTGCGTGAACCAAATCCACTCAAACCATCTTGAACAATAACCGTTGATTGACCTGATTTAGCCTTGCCAAAACATTCAATAAACAGCTTTAAACCACCTGCATCAAATTTACCGCTAAGTGTTGGGATCGTGGGCGTTGTGACCTGAGCGGTTACACTGGAACAAAGCAGCAGTAGGGCGGTGGTTAGGTATTTCATTTGTTTTGCCTTAGCGAAAAACGAAGCCTCAATATAGCCAATTTTATTGAATAACGTCAAATGTCTGTCGATAGGGTGTATTTTTTCTCGTTAAAACATTTTTTTATGGTGTGTTTTTTCTCAAAAAATAAATATAAAGAGTGTATTTTTTCTCATTTATGAAGTGTTTTATGGTGTGTTTTTTCTCTTTTTGGCGTATCATTTGGTTATCTGGACTGTATGAGAAGGTCACTAAGAATGACAATGAATCGATTGGCAGAGCAAGCACTGCTTGACTGGTTGCACAGCAGTGGCCGCAAACCGTTGCTGATAGACGGTGCTCGGCAGGTGGGCAAGAGTTATCTGGTCGAACGTTTGTTTGGTCCGGCACATTTTAAGCGGGTGCTAAAGCTCGATTTTATGGAAAAACCGGCACTGCGAGTCATTTTTGACGGTGATTTGACCCCCGATGTGCTGCTGCGTGAAATACAATTGGTGACCGGGCAGCGCTTTGACGTTGAACATGACCTGTTGTTTTTTGAAGAAATTGGTTTGTGTCAAAAAGCGATAGATTCACTGAAGTATTTTTGCCAACAAAGGCCGGATATCGCGCTTGTCGCAACCGGTTCAAATGTTGGGTTGCTGGGCAGTTTTCCGGTGGGTAAAGTCAATCGGGTGACTATACGCCCGATGACATTCAAAGAGTTTTTATGGGCCAACGATTTGTCACTGCTAGCTGAAGTGCTTGATGAGCCGAGTAGGCGTCAGGTTTCACCATTGATCCACGACAAGCTTTGGCAGCAGTTTTTAGATTACTTGTTTGTTGGTGGTATGCCAGAAGCCGTAGCAAAGTGGGTATCTCACGACCAAAATATCGATATATTAAAAGCAGCCAAAGCGGTTAGTCGAGTTCATAAAACGCTGCTCGGGGACTATAAGGATGATTTTGCCAAATATTCACAGGGGCAAAGTTACAGTGCTTTGCAGATCACCCGGGTGTTCGACAGTATCACCACCAATTTGATGAAAGAGCGTGATGGCGCAGCGCCAAAGTACAAGTTCAGGGGGATATTACCCGGTAATCGGGGGTACGAAGATTTGATTGGCCCTATTCATTTTCTTGAAACCATTGGTGTGGCCCATCGGGTATATATCGTCGAGGGCAATGTTCGCTCACCCCTAAGAGCGATGATGGATGAAACCCGGTTTAAATTGCTGCTGCACGATGTCGGGTTGTTAAATGCCACACTGGGCTTGGGCTATGCTGAGGTCATCAATCAAGCTTATGATTTTAAGGGTTATGTTTGCGAAAACTTTGTGGCGTGCGAATTTATTGCTGCCATGCACGACAAGCAGGATCAGGCACTTTATAGCTGGGTAAGTAAACGCGCTGCCGAGCTCGAATTCATCATTGAAGGCAGCGACAACCAGCTTATACCCATTGAAGTTAAAAGCGGTCGTTCAACCCGCTCGAAAAGCCTTTCTACATACGTAAAGCAGTACACCCCGCAAAAAGCCTACAAACTGACCGGCAGGTTGTCTGATGCGCCAAGAGAAGGGGTGGTAAAAGAGCTGCCTTTGTACATGGCAGCCAGTGTTATTGGTGATTGAGTTTTTAATAAAATACTCCGCTCCCACGAAGTGGGAGGCGAGCCTAAGCGAACCCCTTGCTGAGGAGGAGTTTATTGTTCACTACCGTTTCCAGCTAGTCTGGGCAAATCAAGCCGTTATAATAGCCGCATCAAAACCAAACAGGCCGTTGTGATGTATACAGATTATATTGAAACCCCGCTGGGCACATTCGAATTTAAAGCCTCTGACAAGGGTATTACCCAAGCCATTTTTTGCGGTGAGCAACAAGATGTCGTCAAAACCAATGACATGACTGATATTTGTAAAACCCAGATACAAGAATATTTTGACGGCAAACGTCAGGTATTTGACATCCCGCTTGACCCTCAAGGCACCGCTTTTCAACAGTCAGTATGGGCCTGTTTGTCAAAAATCCCCTTTGGCGAAGTGTTCACTTATCTCGATATTGCCAAAATGGTCAACAAACCTAAAGGTTCGCAAGCGGTTGGTGGTGCCAATGGCCGAAACCCGATTAGCGTGATAGTGCCCTGCCACCGGGTTATCGGCACCAATGGTTCTTTAACCGGATATGCTGGTGGCATTGAACGCAAACTGTGGTTATTGAACCATGAAGGCATAGAGCTTAAGCAGTCCAAAGAAAATCAACAGCTTGATATTCAAAATGTGGTGCATACCCGGCAAGAAAAAACAGAGTTTTTGAGCTGATTACCAATTTAGTGAAGTAAGGAAAAAACCAATGAACAAAGAACAAACATTCAAAGCAATGCATCAACAAGCCGAATTACTATTTTTGCCCAACGCATGGGACGTCATTTCGGCCATGGTGCTAGAGCAGGCTGGTTTTAAAGCGGTTGGCACCACCAGTTGGGGTGTTTCTAACGCGTTGGGATATAAAGATGGCGAAAATATAGAGTTTAGTGAGTTATTAACGCTGGTCGGCAAAATGGTTGCTGTGTTGAGCATTCCACTGACGGTGGATATTGAATCAGGTTATGCCCAGAGCGATGAGCTTATTGCTGAAAATGTACTGAAAATCGCCGATCTCGGTGTCGCTGGTATTAATTTTGAAGATTCGTTAAAAAACACCACCGCAATGGTCGACAAACAAACCCAGTGCGGTTTGATTGAAAAAATCAGAAACAAACTCGACAGTCATGGCCATACCGACTTTTTCATCAATGCCAGAACAGACACTTATTTTCAGCTTAAAGATCCGTTGGGTGAGACCATTAGTCGTGCAGTCGATTATGTCGCCAGTGGTGCCAGTGGCATATTCGTGCCCGGGTTGAGCCAAGCCGATGAAATAAAACAGATAGTTGACGCGATTGATGCGCCGTTAAATGTAATGTCGCTGTCGGATATGACTGATGTGGGCGAATTAAACAAACTGGGCGTAAAACGTTTTAGTGTTGGCAATGCACTGTCGGACGCCACCACGGCTTTTATTGAACAACAGGCTCGGCAAATTTTGACACAACAAAATACCGCGAGTCTGTATGACCATGGTGAGGTGAAAACGGTGTTCAGACCCTGTAAATAGGTTTGTTTGCCATGTGAATGTATTCACACTTTTAGTTTCAATAGAGAGTTCACACTATTTTTTTTAACAGTAACTTTACAACTTATTCAAACTATATTAGAGTGTTGACTCTATTTTTAATCGATGTGACTGATTAATTGTCACTAAACTGGATTAGTAAGTGTTGTTAATGACGGGTATTCAACTTAAGCGAGTATTGCGATTTATCCTGTTAGCCTCTGTGCTGATAGGGGCAAATGCGTATGCTCACTTGCCGGGTGAATCAAGCGACAGTCATGATCTTGCGGCACCGCATTTTGATGTTATTCAATCTCATTTGGTGACTCAGTCAATAATGGCTGCTGGCAAGATAAAAATAGAGACTGTTGATACCGTGAAATCGGTTGACCACTCAGACTGCGAGTGTTGCGACACTTGTCAGTGCGTTAGTTGTACAGGTTGTCTTGGTGGTTGCGCTGCCGTAGCCATTCCGATACTTTCAAGCAGCAACGACAACCTTATATACCCTTTGGACAGGTTCGAATCATTACGGGCCCGTTACCTTTCACCTTCTCTTCCTTCTTTAGAATACCCTCCCAGGCATAACGTTGCCGGGATCTCCTGCTAAGTACTGATTGCCTTTTGCGCCATTAAAGGCCGTCCATTGTAAACTGACGGACACTGCACCAGTACTTTGATGTAAATCCAACACATCCATTGTCATCACGCTTTGTGAGCTGATTATGTGGCTGATCGTTTGGTTTGCCTCCTGCTTATTTAGGATCTGGCTTTCCCCTGATTTAACTTCTCTATGAATTTACGTGACTTGGTTTACGCGATTTGGTTCGCGTGACTTGTTACGACTGAATGACGTGTGCGCATGCCTGCAATTCATTGTTATTAAAAACTAACGATGAAAAGGGCTGTTTTATGCCGATTTTTTAAACGTAGACTTTGGCCATCGCCATCGCCATCGCCATCGCCGGGTGAGCGAATAATCGCCTGATCGTTACATTTTTACGCGCGCCTGCATACGCGCAATACGCACGTTACTCTAATGTAAATTGAGTTAACAAAAGATTAAAATAAAGTAAAAATAATGGTTGTAATTCAATTTGAACTGTCGTTATAGTAATTAGGCTTTCTGCTCTGAGACACCAACAAACAGGCAGTCGGCAAATCGAATGAACAAGTTGTCGGTAAAGATTTACAAGACGCTATTCATAATGAAAATAAACAATAACTAACAACGGGAACAAAAATGAAAAACCTAAAGAAAGCACTACAACTTACCCTCGCTGCCACTGCAGTTATGCTGGCACTGCCAAGTGCAGCTGATCATGTATGGGGCACAGGTTCTTCTGCCAGCTCGGCTTATCACTGGGATACCACTGAACTTTCAGTTATCGACAGCGTAAGCGGCGAATGGCAAGGCCATATGGAAGAAAGCAATGGCTGGTGGAACACGGGTGCCGATACAGGTGTAAGTTCACCTTTGAACTTGACAGTAACTGCCGTAGACGATGGTTCGTCTGCAAGAAGCAGTTGTTCGATTTCTACTGGCAACATCAGAGTTTGTAACGCTTCATACGGCACCAATGGCTGGTTGGGTTTGGCATCTTTGAATATTGACAGCGGTAACCATATTTTATGGGGTACTGCCAAGTTGAATGAAAGCTACTCAATGACCACCAACGAAAAACGCGGCGTTATGTGTCAAGAAGTTGGCCACCTGTTCGGTTTGGGTCACACCAGCGAAAACGGCTCTAGCCAAGATACCTGCATGGATTACTCTAGCAGCCCGGATGATGGTATTGATCCGAACGCACATGACTTTGAATTGTTGAATGAAATCTATTCACACGTTGGCGGCGGTGGTACTACGCCTCCTGATAGCTCAACTTGTGATGGCGACAATGGTGATCTTTGCAACGGTGACGCTGTATCAGGTCTTTCTGGCAAACGTCGTAATGAACAAGACTTCCACATGCACGTACCATCGGGTTCGACCAATGTCACTTTCTCTATCAGTGGCGGTTCAGGCGATGCTGACATGTACGTTAAACTGGGCAGCCAGGCACAAACCAACAACTATGATTGCCGTCCTTATTTAACGGGCAATAACGAAACTTGTAACATGTCTGGTACTGGTGATTACCACGTTATGATCAGAGCTTACAGCACCTATTCTGGTGTGACTTTGAATGCCGGTTTTACCGCAGCCAATGGATTTGTTGCTGACCAGTCTACTTATGGTCAAATGGTGAAAAGCAATCACAAAAATCAAATCTGGGTTAAGCA
Organism: Algicola sp.; assembly: GCA_013216025.1. Taxonomy (GTDB): domain Bacteria; phylum Pseudomonadota; class Gammaproteobacteria; order Enterobacterales; family Alteromonadaceae; genus JABSOG01. The sequence goes on from JABSOG010000098.1 coordinate 9,752, forward strand.
CAATGCCAATGGCAGCCGCACGCTGACCCATATCCGCTTGATTGGTGACAGCAACAAAGTCGTTAAAAATGGCAAGAAAAACAACAAACGTTAATATATCAGCTTAGGCTGCTCTATTTGGTGCCACGCAGTGGCAAAAAATAAAGTAAAAACGAGTTGGGGCGTTAGGCATTTGCTTGGCGCCTTTTTATATTTATACAACAAGGAATCATCATGAGCTTTATCAATAAATGGCCAGCGTTGTTAGTATTCGTATTGGCATCAGTATTCCCGACCACAGCTTTTGCTTGTTACCCTGCCAAAGTGACGATGGCACAACGGGTTACAGCGGCACAAGCGATTTATGTTGGCGTTGTTACAGCTGTCATCAAGGATACAAATTCACCGTCTCTTTCACCGTTTATCTCTTCTTCCGCCAAACCCTATTCAGTTAAAGTTGCCGTATCAGCAGTTCTTAAAGGCAAAAAGAGTCAAACCCACATTCAGCCGTTAATCCTCAACTGTGGTTCAGGCTCAGCCAGTCAAAATGAAAAAGTCATTGTGTTTTTGAGCGATGGTTATTGGTATACCACTAAATTTGAAGTTCAAAAGTATCAAGACTTGCTGGCTGTGGTTAAGCAATAGGCTTTGAGGGGCTGTGCGTTCTTCGATGCCTCTTTTTCTTTTCGTGGGTTATGAGAATGGTCAGCTGAGGCTCAGTAACACTACACTATGAAGTTCGATGTTTGCGACTTATAACTGACATAAAACTAGTATTCATGACTTATGGCACATACATACACAAATTTTCTTAAATATACTATTCCTGTAATTTTCAATTAAAAAGGGATAGTGAACATGAACAGGTCAATTAAAAAACTCTCAATTGTGGTATTTGTCTTAGCATGGGTGTTAATCGGTAAGGTAGCTCACGCAACTGAAGCTAGCCAGCAGCATGAAAGTAATGTTCAAGTTAAACATGTCGACATGTATGATGAAAAGCGTCAACGTCCTGTAAAAATTACAGTTTGGTTTCCAGCTTCAAATGACTGCACAAATGCAACTTTATGTTTAGCTGAAAATGCGAGACTAGATCAAGGAGCTGTTTTTTCTCATGGTGCGATGGGAGCTGCGAGAGGGTATAACTGGATCGGTTATGCACTGGCTTCTCAAGGTATTGTGACTGTTGGTTTAAACCATTATGGTGAATCTTGGGTATACGGTCAGGAAACCATTGACCCGAGCGCTGTCCTGCGTTTTTGGGAACGTCCTCGCGATGTGACTTTTGTCCTCAATCAACTAAGTCAAAACTACATTAAATCAGACGTTAATAGACCAATATTTAACAGAATTATAGACTGGACTAATGTTACCGCCATTGGTCATTCATCAGGTGGAGCCACCGTTGCCGCTTTAGCTGGTAGTCAATTGGAACTACTTAAGGCAAAAACGTATTGTGCTAGCCTCGCTTCTAAGGAAGATAAAAGTTGTGGCTATATGAAACACCAATTAGAGGCTGCAAAAGAGGGTTATAATCCAAGTGAATCTTTTCAAGATAGAAGAATTAAACGTATAATAGCGATGGATCCTGCACTAGGCCATGTGACAAATGAGGAGAGTTTAAAGCGCATTGAAATTCCGGTGTTAGTCATCGGCTCAAAGCAAAATGATTTTTTAACTTATGATACTCACGCAGGTTATTATGCGAAAAATATACCACAAGCTAAAAACTTTGTATTGGACAATGGTGAGGGCCATTTTGTTTACCTAGACAAATGTGACCACACCTATAAGGCAATTGGTGTATCAATATGCACTGACCGTGAAGGTGTTGACCGAAATGAAGTACATAAAAGTATATACCCACATTTATTTAGATTTATTTATGGAAACTAATAGAACAACACAACCGAGTGGTCAAATTAAATCATTAAGCGTTGCTGAAATCTATCAGGCTCGGCAGCAAAAAAGTGTGACCATCCTCAACAAGCTCAACTCCTATCCTAATTGGACCAATGGATATGAACGATACGCCAGTGGCCATTGTTTTTAATCAACATCATGGTTTCCATGCTGTTGATGTCGATATCTTTGTTTTTGTAGCGACCCTGAATCTTCGCTCTAGACATGGATACCGCCGCATTGCCTATTACTTTGACCTGATGTTCTAGTCTGGTGATCTTCATTTGTTGCATGAATGCCATATCAGATTTCATGTGATGGTTGGCATATTGGTCGCCAGACCGTTCGACACCACCGCCTTCAAAAATCAACACCGCATCATCTAGCAAAGCCCGAGCTTTGGCTGCATCGCCTGTGTTGATGGCCGTGTGGAATGCGATCACCGCTTTGGCAGCGTCACTTTCTAATCCAGTTTTAAGCGGATCAGATTTGTCGTGTGAGTGTCCACCTTGCGCATGTGAATGTTCTTCAGTGGCTGGTTTAGGTGTTACTACCGGGTCTTCTGAGTGTCCACTATCTGCACCATGTTCGTGACTGCCATCATCTTTATGAGCCTCGGTTTTGGTGGGCTGTTCAGGTTTAGCCTGATCGTGGCCTTTACCCTCACCATGATCATGTCCTTCACCGGTAACCTTTGGCAATGACATAACCCCAAGACCATAGCGGTAAACCACTTCACCCCCTTTAAAGGCTGTCGTTGAAACCAGAATCAATGCCCCCACAAAACAAGCACCGGCGATAGATTGACGCAATCGCGGGGCGGTGAAAAATACCAAAGCACCCAATATAAAAACTGTCGCCGTAGCAAAAGCCCAATTACGATGATTGGTCATCGCCAGATGTGAAGGGCTGTCGTGATTTACCGAGTAATAGGCTTGCAGTCCAGTAGCAACGGTGGCAATCACCGCAACGGATGCCAATCCGACCAGCCATTTTTGAATGATGTCTGCTGACGGGTGTTGCGCCACAGGTTTCGACAACCACAAAGCGAGTTGCAACACACCGCACAGGACTAAAAATGCCACCGTAAAGTGAACGAAAATCGGGTGCCAATTGGGGATGATTTCTATCATGGGTTATTCCTGTTTTGTTGTTAGTCGCCAGTAATTATAAGGCCATGTCGCCAAAAATACAGCCACCATAAACCTTAGAGTAATATCTAAGGTCAAGCGTTTTTTAAAGGCGTACATAAACGCTACACTTGCAATGAACTGAAAATAAATAAAGTTTTTTTGCGTTTAAGTGTGATTATTTCAAATCGGCTGCGAATAATAGGATAAGTGAATCGTAAATGACTGATTGAAGTGAGGAGTAAAGTGGTCGGAAAAATGAGTTTGCATCAATCTTTCACCGCAATGATTGAACATAATAAGGGCATTATTTATAAGGTGGCCAACGGTTATTGTCAGCACAAAGAAGACCGCAACGATTTGGTACAAGAGATTATGGTGCAACTGTGGCGAGCTTTTGAAAAGTATGATGAGCAATATCAATTGTCAACCTGGATGTATCGGATTTCGCTGAATGTCGCGATATCGTTTTACCGCAAAAGCAGCAAGATAAAAGAAGATACAACCGAGATAAACGACGATATTTTGCAAGTAAACGAAGACTTGGCAGAGCAGCAACAAGATGAAAATATTCGTTTGTTATATCAATTTATCGGTGGATTAAACCCGCTAGACAAAGCGATTATCATCCTTTATTTAGAAAGTCACACGCACCAGAGCATTGCCGATACGCTAGGCATCAGTCAAACCAATGTGGCGACCAAAATAGCGCGAATTAAGCACAAACTGAAACATCAATTTAGCAATAAGGAAACGAAATAATATGAATCTTGAACAACTTAAAGACACATGGCAGGGACAAAATGAGCAATTGCAAAGCGGCATTAAGCTCAATGAAGACAAACTGAAGACATTTGAGACTCAGGCTATTCTGCGGCCATTGCTGAATAAACGAATTATCGAGGCCATTTTCACTTTTGTGATAGTGATTTTGCTTTGGCAATATATCGTTGCAAACTTTGGGTTGACGGCACCTGTGGTATCGGCTGCTATTCTCAATGTTTTTGCCCTTATCAATTTGGCTGGCAACATTGGCCAAATAGCGCTTATTAGCCAAATAGACTACGCCAAGCCGATAAGCGAAGTACAAAAACAGATATTCGATATTCGTCAGCATAATTTGGTGATGACCAAACTGGTTGCTTTATCTTTACCTTTTTACGGCGCTTATGTGTTTTTGGGTTTTGACCTGATGTTTGGCATCGATTTGTACAAGGGGCTCCATGTGGGTGGCATCTTCAGCCTGTTACTTGGCGGCATTGCCTTTCTACCTGCGGTGATTTGGTTTAATCGACAATTGAGGTTCGCCAACCTCAATACCGGCTGGGTTAGTAAGATGATTGAATCAATTGGCGGCCAAGAGTTGCTGGCCGCTGCACAGGTGATGAATACACTTCAAACCAGTGATAAATAAATCTGCTGCGCATCTTTATTCGGCCCTGACATATTGGAGTACATTGTCGGGGCCATTGACCAACTGCAATTGGTTGTCGTCAAAAAAGAACTCGGTAACGCCGATTAGCGTATTAAAATAGCGAGTTTCTTGCGCCAGTACGCCTTCGGGTAATGAGCATGCCATTTCGGTGCTACCGATGGTGGTCACCAAAACGGTGTCTTGGCTATCGCCCAAAACATAGTCGCCATAGTAGTTATTACACCCGCCATTGCCGTTATAAATCAACGACTCAGATGTGAAAGTCAGGCTAATGCTGCTGTCGGCGACTGGTGGTGTAAGGCCTAAAAAAGTGACAAAATATTCAAGTTGCCACTGCACATCATCAAGCGCCTCTATTGGATTGGCAAAAGCAAGATCAGACACGATAAGTAAAAACTCATCATCTGCCATTACTGCATCATAATCGATATTGACAAGCTCAGGATAACCCAAGCCAAGGTGATAATTGACAGTGATACTGGCTGCGTCTGTATCAATGGCCGACTGGATCACGGCAAATATTTCGGCAACCGTATTAATATGGTCTCTTATTTGAGCTGGCACAATCTCGCCGGTTGTGTGGTTGCGGGCAGACAACAGCGTATTGTTGATCACGCTAAGGTCCATCAAAGCTGTCGCATCGGGCAGACATTCACAACTGCGCTGATATTGATAAGTGTAATATTCGCTAGCATGGCTGTTCCACAAATTTTGAGCATCAGTTAACGCCTGTTGTTCTGTGACAATGGCGGGAGTGGGGTCGGGGCTGGGGGTGTTACTCGCTGAATCGCTGCCAGAACTGCCACACCCTGTGAGCATGGTGATTAAAAGTAGGGGCAAAAGGGATTTTTCAATTGTGAGTGTTTTTAGCATGGTTACACTTTCCTTAATAAATAGTCTTGTCATTTACTATAGCCTTATCAACTCGGCCCTACTGTTAAGAATTGTAATTGAGGGTTTCACTTATGTCGTCTGAGCAAATTCACTGAAGAGACTTTTACTTGATAAGTTTGAGTTCTTGAAAGCCAACATTGGCATGGGGTTGCCCATATAGCAGACCTTAATTATTGCCGACGAGCATCAGTTGTTTCGTTAAGGGTTAAAGCCATACTCGAATCGTATAACCCAGCCGGTTTTGCTATGGTAGTGGCAGAACTGAAGTGTTAACAATAGAGGTTGTATGAAGCTACTTGCACTGAGTTTAGATATTTCCCAGTACTTAAAGCGCAAGATTGGCATGGGTCTGAGTATTTTGCCGTACACAATGATGTGTGGTTTCATTGGGTTGCTTTATTTTCCGATGATCCTTTTTTTGCGTTATCATGATCTCGGGGATGATACACCGTTTAGTGAGCTGGGTATTAGTTCTGGTTGGCTAGCGGTGATTTTACCCGTTACCATGTTTGTCGGTTACCTGTTTGGTTGGTTGTGTAACGCCATGATTGCACGTTTGTTTTATGGATGGAACAAAGCGCAGGTTCACCAGGTTTTTCTGCAAAGTGAAGTACCGCAATATTGGTATAAAGAAGGAGGTCAAGCTGAGGCTGATTTGTCATTGTTGAATAGTGTGCAAATTTGGGCAAGCAAACGGAAAAAAGGCTGTGTGAATTTAGTATTACGGGTCGTTGTTATGTGTTATGGATTGTTCGCATTTTACTTACTACTTTTTCATCCTTTCATGAAAGGTTATTCATACGGTCAGTGGGGGCTGTTGTTGTGGCCTGGCGTACTTTTTGCAATCGGTGCTGCGCTTGTGGGTTTGTTGATGTGGTTTTTGAGTTTGTCGATGATGGTTTGGAGTGCCGTGGTGGTGTTGGAGTTGGGTCTGAAGGCGTATTGGGTGTGTGAGAGGATGTTGTGTTTGATTAAGTGGGTCATGATTTG
>JABSOG010000989.1 GCA_013216025.1 Algicola sp.
GGCCACCATCGGCAGTATTGTTGCGCTTGCCCTTGATTTTGGTATGGGCAACAAGCAGGCCTTGCTACGTAAACGCCTAAGGGTAGTATCACCTATTTCTATCGGTTTTATTGGCTTAGGGGTTTACCTTGTTGAGACTTACAGCAAAAACCTTAACCCGGCTTTTGATGACTATCATTTAGCTGATTTGACGCTGCCAATTGCCGACCCCTCCGCGCAAGGCAAATACGGCGTAAAACAGCTCACCTATGGCAGTGGCAAAGACTTGCATCGCAAAGCGTTTAGAGAAAATATTGACTGGCAGACTGAGTCAGTCGACGGCACCAATTTTGTTGAAGACTGGCAAGGCATTGGGGGCTGGTTGCGCAGTCAATTTTGGGGGATAGATGCCACTCAAATGCCGATTAATGGCCGGGTTTGGTATCCTGATGCACTAGAAAATACTCAAGGCGCTTTTCCTTTGGTGTTGATGGTGCACGGCAACCATAACATGGAGGATTTTTCGGATGAAGGTTACCAATACCTTGGGCAACTACTCGCCAGCCGGGGTTATATTTTTGTCTCTGTCGACCAGAATTTAATCAATTGCACCGCAGCCATGGGCACCTACCTGTTAAAGTGGGGTTTGCAAGATGACAATGATGCCCGGGCATGGTTGCTGCTTAAACATCTGCAACAATGGCGAACTTGGCAAAATGACCCGGCTCACCCTTTTGCCGCTAAAATAGACATGACCAAAACCGTATTGATGGGCCACTCACGCGGAGGTGAAGCCGCCGCCACGGCAGCACTGTTTAATACCATGAATCACTATCCCGACAACGCACTCGAAACCTTTGATTTTGGCTTTGACATCGCAGGTGTTGTCGCCATTGCTCCAGCCGATGGCCAATACCGGCCCCGGGGTCAATTGGTGGCGCTGACCGATACCAGTTATTTAACGATTCAAGGCAGTTTAGACGGTGACGCCCAGTCGTTTATGGGCTCTTCGGCCTATGCCCGCGCCGGATTTAGCGGCGAGTCGTTTAAGTTTAAATCGAGTCTGTATATTTATCGTGCCAACCACAGTCAGTTTAATGATGACTGGGGCCGTTGCGATATGAACGTGTCAATGTGCGATGTATTCAACGACCACAACATGCTCACCAAAGCTCAGCAGCAACAAATCGCCAAGGTCTATATCAGTGCCTTCGTTGATTCTGTAACCCAGAAAAAAGCAGACTATTTACCAATATTCAGCGATGCCAGCAAAGCGGCCAAATGGCTGCCCGACACCTTTTACATCAACAATTATGCCGACTCAAACCATCAGGTTATCGCCAATTTTGAAGAAGACTCAGCACCATCAACGGCTGTCGGTGGACACATCAGTGCACAAAACTTGTCGGTCTGGTTTGAATCAATGGTGACCTTAAAATGGAATGAATTAGACTCATACGTAGTGCAACTGGGTTGGGACAAATCGGGAGCAAGTTATCAAATTGATTTGCTACGAAACAAGTTCAAAGTAACCGAAAGTTCAAGTTTGGCATTTTCATTAGCGATGAATGAAGGTGATCAAACCGCTTTGGATTTCAGCATCAAAATCAGCGACAGTAACGGACAATCGGCCACGGTGTTGTTAAGCCAGCAAAAACTGTTATACCCGCAAATCAGAAACAAACCCAAAATCACCCGCTACATGGACAGCCGACCGTTTTCAGAAGTGGTGATGCAATATTACCAATTCAATATGAGCGACTTTTTGGCGGTTAATCCCGGGCTTAAAGTTGATGCATTGAGCACGGTTTCTTTTGTGTTTGACCAGTCAGAACGCGGTGAGATTTTGCTGGATGACGTGGCGCTGAGGTGACAACACCCTTTCATTTCCTTTCACTTCCTTTCATTTTTTGTTACAAACCGCCCAAACAACCTTTCACTTCTCGTATCTGAAAGTTGCCATTACAATATCAATTACACAATAAATTGCATATATTCAACCACTTACCAAAACGAAAGGGTCGAGAAACGTACCAATTGAAAGTTTTTGAAAGTAACGTAGAATAAATAGTCTGTTATTTAACCAGCGTTCAGGCTACCGCATTGTGATGAATTCGATTCAACGACGCCATGATATCGTTCAAACCGCGCTTAAGACCGGCAAAGTATTGGTCCCCGACTTGGTCGACAAATATGCCGTGTCGGCGGTGACCATCCGTTCAGACTTAAATCAGTTAGCCAGCAAAGGCCTGTTGGTGCGTGCCCGTGGCGGCGCTTTGGCCAACAATGCCGTGTCGCTGGAGCTGTCTATCGACCAAAAACATCAAAACCGCCAACACATTAAACGCAAATTGGCCCAAGCGGTGTGCACCCTCATCAACGAAGGCGAAGCCATTATTCTCGACTCTGGCACCACCACCGCCGAGGTAGCCACTTGCCTGCATCAATTTAATCGTTTGGTGGTGATGACCAACGGGTTGAATGTGGCGCAGAATCTGGTCAACGCTGGCCGCATCGAGGTGTTAATGACCGGCGGCACATTGCGCAATAAATCATTGTCTTTTTATGGTCGTCAGGCCGAAGAAAGTTTGCAGCGTTACCATTTTGACAAAGTCATTCTTGGCGTCGATGGCTTTGATTTTCATGCCGGTATTACCACCCATTTTGAATACGAAGCCATTATGAACCGGCTAATGTGTGATGTTGCCCAACAAGTGATTGTCGTCACCGACTCATCTAAATTTAATCGCTGTGGGGTCCACAAAATTCGCGGTTTCGACCAGATCAATGCACTGGTCACCGACAGCGGTATCCCCGACAGTTTTGCTCAATCATTAGAACAAGCCGGTGTCAAACTCGTCATTGTCGAAGACTGATATTTATTAAAATGTCGAAAACTGATTTTCATCGAAAAATCGAACCATTAGAAAACCCACAGGAAGTTAAGATGTCTCCTATACAACAACTGGTCAAGGCCAATCGCAGCGGACAAGCCTGCGGCATTTACGCCGTATGCTCAGCTCATCCGTTAGTGCTTGAGGCCGCGATTGAACAGGCCAAAGCCGACCAACAGCCGTTGTTGATTGAAG
>JABSOG010000990.1 GCA_013216025.1 Algicola sp.
GATGTGTTAATGGATAACAACCTTGACCAATTGTTGGCTCATTACGAAATAAAGCCGATGGTTGAGGTGGCACAACAAACCCAAGGTGTGGCCATTGTTGGCATCAGCTGTAAATATGCCGATGCCGATGATCATCAAACTTTCTGGCAAAACTTGGTCGACGGCAAAAACAGCGTCCGTGAAATTCCTGCCCAGCGCTGGGATTGGCAAGCGCATTATGCAGACACTATAGCACCAAATAAAACCGTCTCGAAGTGGGGCGCTTTGGTCAATGACGTTGACTGCTTTGACCCTGAGTTTTTCAATATGTCGGCGCAAGAAGCCAAACTGCTCGACCCACAGGAAAGGTTGCTGACTCAGCAGGTTTACGCGGCCATTGAAGATGCGGGCATTAATATCGACCGTATCGCCGGGTCAAAAACCGGCGTGTTTGTCGGTTATCAATTTGCTGAATATGAACAGTATTTACGCCAAAACCTCGACAAGATAGAACCGCCGTTAAGTTTCAGTTCGTCTAGCCCAACTTATTATTTGGCCAATCGTTTGTCGTACATTTTCGATTTTTGCGGCCCCAGCGAGTCAGTTAACATCAATTGTGCATCATCAGCTGTCGCCATCAACAGGGCGTTTTATTCGCTACTGAATAGCGAAAGTGACATGGCTATCGCGGGCGGCGTTTGCCTGAATTTGTTTGCCGGTGACTACATCGCCAACAGTCAATACGGGCTGTTATCTAGCGACGGCACCAGCGCGGTGTTTGATGATAACGCCAACGGTTTCACCAGGGGTGAAGGCGTGGCGGCTATTGTATTAAAGCGCTTGGATGATGCCAAAGCCGACAACGATCGCATTTACGGCGTGATCAAAGCCTGTCACCAAAACAACCGAGGCCGGGCCAATTCGTTGTCAGAGATCAAACATCAATCGATTACCGATGTGTTGAGCGAATGCTATAAAAAAGCCAACCTCAGCCCTTCAGCAATCAACTATATTGAAGTAGACGGATACTGCACCAAATGGGGGGATTCGTTCGAATTTGAAGGCATCAAAAATGTCTTCGCCCAGCAAGACACCAAAGGTAAATACTGTGCGTTGGGTAGCTTTAAAGGAAACATCGGCCACCCAGAACCGGCCAGCGGCATCACTGCGGTTATCAAACTGGCATTGTCGTTACATCACAAACAATTTCCGGCAACGATTAGTAAAAACAAACTCAGTGAATTCATTGATATCAACAATACTTCGCACCCTTTGTATATTGCCGACAGTGCCATTGATTTTGCCGATATCCGTCAAGACCAAAACACCCCAATCAGGGCAGGGGTTAACTCATTTGCCGACAGTGGTGCCAACGTACATATAGTGTTGGAAGAATATATGCCCGTTCATCATAAAACTGAATCGACCGACTTGCAGTTGTTAATTTTCAGCGCCAAAGACGATGAACGCTTGAGTGAATTGGTTGACCGCTACATCGCATTTTTGTCGGCCGAGTGCTCTTTGCCGGCTGGTGGCACCATAGATCTGGAGTCCTTAGCTTACACCTTGCAAACCGGTCGTCAGCCAATGGCGCAAAGGTTGGCTGTCATTGCCGATTCGACGCCCCAGTTATTAGAAAAGCTGCTGCTTTCAAAAGACAGAGGCACACAAAAACAAGGCATCTACAGTGGCAATACAAAGCAGGCCAATGACAATGCGTTGATGGGGTTGATAACCGAAGATATGGCCAACCAGCAATTGCAAACCCAACAATGGCAGCAAGTGGCTTTGTTGTGGACTAACGGCGTGACTATTCCATGGCAAAACGTGTGGTCGGGCAGGGTTATGCAGCCGCTGACTTTGCCGGGGTATCCGTTTGCCAAACAACGTTACTGGGTCGATATTGCGGGTAGCACCAAAGTAGCAGTAAAAGAAAAAGCGCAAGCAAAACAAGCAGTAAAAACAACAGCCGAACCGGCACCGCAATGGCACATTTTTATGTCTGACAGTGCTCAAGATGAAGTGCAGAAAACAGCGGCTGAAAAAATCGCGTTATTTTTAAAACAGATCATTGCAAAGCAACTGAAAACCAGCAAAGAGATTGATGTTGATTGCGATTTGCTGGCCCTTGGTTTGAACTCCATGGGGGTTGCTGAATTAATTCACAAAACCAATGGACTGTTGCAAGTTAGCCTGTCGCCCAGCGTGGTCTTCAAATATTCACAAGTTAATACCCTGACCGAATACATAGTCACGACTTATGCAGATAAAGTCGCCACTCTGGTGATTTCATCTGTTGCCAATGATGAGGTCCTAACACCAAGTAATCAACCAAACAATCAACCAAGCACTGAACAAAGCAGCCCGTTTGAAATACTGGTGCCGATGCAAACTCAAGCCCAAACCCGCGCCCATACACAAAGTAATAAACATCCAATATTTGCGATACCCGGTGCCGGTGGCATTGCGTTGTCGATGCAACAGTTGTGTATAGCCTTGGGTGATGAACAGCCGTTTTATTGTCTTGAAGCCGTGGGCCTTGATGGTATCAGCGAGCCGATGGACAGTGTACAGAGCATAGCCACAGCCAATATCACCGAGCTTAAAAAAGTTCAGCAAAAAGGACCTTATCGTCTGCTGGGTTATTCTAATGGCGGCGTGGTGGCGTTTGAAATGGCCAGCCAGTTATTGGCCGCGGGTGACAAGGTGGGGTCGTTGACTCTGCTGGATACACTGTGTCCATTGAAGCGCACCAACGATTCAATCGACGAAGTGATTAAGGTGTTCCAACACTTGGTTCAGACATCGGGCGCAACTTCAGATTTAACGGTTGAGCAACTGCAAACCATCCCCGAAGTTGAACGGGCCGAATATCTTTATCAACAAGTGAGCGACCTTGGCATTGATTGCCCCAAGGCGCAGTTTATCGGCGCTTACAACGTCGCCGCCGCCAGTGATAAAAGCTGCCGCGCTTATAAGCCAAGCAAACTGAAACACAAAATTCAAACCACTTTGTTGCGGGCCACCGACAGCTATCAAAATGTGCCCAAGGGTTACGGCTGGGCACCTTTTCTGGCCAAACCGT
>JABSOG010000991.1 GCA_013216025.1 Algicola sp.
ATTGTCGGGCCATTAACCCCCACCAAATCACCATAAATAGAGTGTTCAATGGCGGTAGATAGCGCCTGTTCTTTAATCGGCCAATAGAGCAAGCGATGATCCCCGTCAGTGACTTCAACCGCAGCCAACCCTGTGCCGCTGAACATCAGTTCGATAATTTCACCTTTGGCTGATGTGCGTAATACCGCATCATTCAAACGAATTTCATAACCGGCGTTGCTATCATTAAGCACATACGCCGGTGCAAGACCCGGAATATCGACCAGATGGGTAATCGCAAATACACTGCCTGTGGCTGAATAAATGGTTTGTACGTTATCAGTCAGATAAGCCGGTTTGTTCAGTAAATACTGCTTTGTCACTTGATGATTTGACAGATCACGCAGCTTGGCATCTACCGATACGGTACCAGCAGCACTGGTTACATTCACTAACTGGTTAGCTGCTGACATGGGCAATTCGGTTACTACAGCACCATCAGTGACAGTCACCATGGAGGTCTCAGCAAAGTCATTCATATCAGCCGGTGCCTGAGCACTCACCCATAAACCAGTACCACCCAACACTGTGGTTTGTGGTGATAACTCAGCGCTGGCCTGCTGTTCTATCCCTTCATCTTTAACCACATTAATAAACGATTTGGCATTTAACGCGCCAGATTCCAAACGGGCCAATACCACCACATTTTCGCCGGTTAGTGGCAAGGTGGTGCTGACAATAAAGCGTTTTGGCTGATCTTCGGTGCGCGTGATAACCAACGGGGCCGGATTACGGCTGTCATCGCTTGCGCCACCCACATCAAAGTACAAGGTTGCTGTAGTGAGGTTTTGCAACAACACATCAAATTCAACCTTTTGGCCTTCATGATATGTCGTGCCATTTTCGGGGCTGTATATCGCCACTTTTGGCTCGCCCAGACTGGCATCAAAGGGTGCCATGGTGACAATCTCAGACAAACCAATGTTGCCGTTAGGGTCAATAGCTCTGACCTGTACGGTGAACGGTTCTGTGGAGGTCGCCATGATTTGATGGCGATTTGAAATGGCCAGTTCAACAAAGGCACCGCCATTTTCAGACACTTCGACTTTATCGATACCATATTTATCAAAGCTTTGGATGAGGATATCGGTAGTATCATCCAGCGCAATACGATCACCATTTTGTGGTGACACAATTTTCACTGTGGGTGGTGTGGCATCCAGATAAAGCTGATACGAGTCTTCAATGACTTTGACACCGCTAAAGCCATAACTGACTCTAAGGCCAACGGTTACCCGGGTAGCCGGTTCGATATCAGCCATTCTGGGGTTAAGATAGGAGTGAACCACTTGTGCCAACGTGTTGTTTGTCAAAGAGAACCCGGCATCATAAGTGCGGCCCTGCAAGAAAATCGTAACACCGGTAACCAAATCTGCATCACCGCTGATATCAAACAGGATATCGGCGCGGGTCAGTTCTTCGACTTGCAGCGGATTGGTCGCTACAGCAGCAATATCGATTTGTGGATCAATCACAGTGACATCAAATCGCCCGGTGACAAAATTGCCCTGACTGTCGACGGCTTTAACCATAAAGGCCAGATTGGCAAAATGCTCTGCAACAGCCACTTCGAGTCCGGCGCTCTTAACCTCTTGATAAGGCCCGAAGTTTAAACCGCCATTGGTAGACAGCCGAATCGAATAGTCCAGATTCTTGCCTGTCCCATAGTTTGCATCATAGTTATCGCTGGCGACTGGATGAAACACATAAATACGGCCACGGGTCAGTTGCATGCCCGGCGTGACGGCCTGAGAATCACGTTCTCGGCTTAATTGCAGGTTAACCGGTGATAGTAAATCTGTGGCGATAAATTCGTTGGCGTATATACCGGCGCTTATCTTGGTTGAATCAACCACAGTATTACCGGCACTGTCACCAATACCGTTAATGCTGATTTGATAGCTGGCGTTATTGTCCAGCTGTTGGCCGACTTTTAATCGCAAGGTTAAGGTTGCGCCAAAGGCCTGCAACTCAAAGCGTGATGATACGTCAATATCAGCACTGTTGGAGTAATCGTTAAATGACTTGATCACCGAGAACCCGTCAGCAGTGGCCGCTTCATTCAGGCTGATTTCAACTGCCTGGGTGTAACCCAAATGAGTCACTGAATTCACCACAGGCCGGGTATCATCAATGGCAGTAAATCGCCCAATTGATGTCAGACGCTCAAAGGTTGCGTCACGGCTGATCACCACCAGATAACGGTGACCCGGTTTGGTTATTGGTGAAACAAAATGAATGCCGCTGCTGTCAACCCGATGATTTACCATGTTTTGACTGTGCGGGGCAAAACCTGAGGCATCTTCATAAAAATGAACATTCAGGCTACCTGCAAAACCGCCGCCACTGACGGTGATATTATCAAACCCACTGTCACTGACTTTGTCACTGCCTGCGCTGTTATCTGAGCTGATACCATCAATGCGCAGTGCTTCGGCCACCAGTACAGCTGCTGGCAACACTTCGTTTTGTCCGGTTTGGCTGACCACCAGATTAAAGATTCCCGGCTGGTTTAATACGGCTTCAAAGGTTAACTCGGTGCCTGCATCATTGACCTGCCACCCGGTGATATCAACCCCTGCCACAGTGACACTTTGCGCCAGTTGCAGTTGTTGTCCGCTAACCACATATTGGGTCATACGGCTGGTAATGGTATTGGCCGGTTGCACCTGATGCAACTCAATAGGCGACAAACCAAACAAGGCATAAGTGCCAACAGACCAAGGTAAATCAAAGTTGATTTGACCACCGTCAATGTGTTGATTCGGCGGGTTAAACAAAGACAATTGATAAGTTTCACCCAAAGACCAACTGTCGTTGTTGAGGCTGAACTCTATGTTGTTACCACGAGTAGTGCTGACACCTGTCATTAAGCGACCGCTGGATTTGGCATTGATATAGATATTTATTTTAATCGTGTTTTCAGGCGATATGCAACTAGCTAGTATCACTGCGAAGCGATAGACGTGTTTGCCGAACCGCAGACGAATTCTGAGAATTCGTGAGGGG
>JABSOG010000992.1 GCA_013216025.1 Algicola sp.
CAGCGCATCTATATCGGCGATATTGTCTTCATTCATGGCGTGGGTGTCTGCTGCGGATACCGGATGGTCGTTTATCCCATTCACGGTGACTGCCACAGTTGAAGAGGCGCTGCCGCCATTGCCATCCTCAATGGTGTAGTTGATGGTCGCGCTGCCAAAAAAGTCTGTGGTCGGGACGTAAATGAGTGTGTTATCGGCTGAGACTATGCTCACCGTGCCCTCGGTGGTGGTTGCCGCTGTGACGATTAGTTTATCGCCATCGTCGTCGGTGTCGTTGGTCAATACATTGATGGTGAACGAAACGTCTTCGTCGGTGGTTAGGCTGTCGGCAACCGCTACCGGCACATCGTTTACTGAAGTGATGGTGACCGCCACTGTAGAAGACGCTGTTGCGTCATTGGTGTCTGCAATGGTGTAGCTGATGGTATCGCTGCCAAAGAAATGGGCATTGGGGGTATAACTGATGACATTGTCGATAATCGATGTTGTGCCGTTAGTTGCCGATACGGCGGTTACGGTGAGGGTGTCGCCATCGGCATCTGAGTCGTTGCTCAATACTGCAACTGTGGTGCTGGTATCTTCTAAAGTGGTGACACTGTCGGCAACGGCAACTGGCACGTCATTCACCGCAGATACCGTTACGGCTACAGTTGCTGAGTCTATGCCACCATTGCCGTCTGAAATGGCGTAGTTGATGGTGTCAAAACCGTTGAAATTGCTGTCGGGGGTATATTTGAGGGTGTTGTCAGACGCTAATGAGACTGTGCCTGAATTGGCAGAGAATGTTGTTATCGACAAGCTGTCGCCGTCAATGTCACTGTCGTTGGCCAGTACGTTGATATTGATTGCGGTATCTTCTGCGGTGGTTGAACTGTCTGATACTGCCACAGGAGAATCGTTCACCGCAGTGACAGTGACAGTAACAGTAGAAGAGGCGGTGCCACCTTGGCCGTCGCTGATGGTGTAATTGATCACATCTTCGCCGTTGAAATTGGCGTTGGGAGCGTAGCTGATGGATTGGTCTGCATTGACGACTGTGGCACCATTGCTGGCTGAGCTTGAGGCTATCGTTAGGGTATCGTTGTCAATATCGCTGTCATTGGCTAACACATTGACGGTAAGGCCGTTGTCTTCGCTGGTTGTAGCGGTATCAGCATTAGCAACCGGGTTGTCGTTAACCGAAGTCACCGATAATGTCACTGTTGACGAG
Source organism: Algicola sp. (assembly GCA_013216025.1). Taxonomy (GTDB): domain Bacteria; phylum Pseudomonadota; class Gammaproteobacteria; order Enterobacterales; family Alteromonadaceae; genus JABSOG01. The sequence continues at coordinate 1,211 of JABSOG010000992.1, forward strand.
GCGGTGCCGCCCTGGCCATCACTGATGGTGTAACTGATGGTGTCTGCGCCGTTAAAATTGCTGTTTGGGGTGTAATTGAGGGTATTGTCGGTGGCGGTTGTGACTGTGCCTGCAATTGCAGTCGCCCCGGTCACGGTCAAGGTATCGCCGTCGAGATCACTGTCGTTGGCCAGTACGTTAATGTTGATGGTGGTATCTTCTGTGACTTGGGCGCTGTCATTTACAGCGACGGGCAAATCATTTACCGGGGCGACAGTTACCAAAATTGTCGAGGCTGCCGTGCCGCCCTGACCATCGTTAATGGTGTAATTAATGGTATCTGAACCGTTGAAATTGGTGTTGGGGGTGTAATCGAGCGTGTTGTTGCTGGTGTTGTCGGTATTGGTTGAAACCGTGCCGTTGGCGGCAGTGGCTGAGCTAATGCTTAAGGTATCACCATCGGGATCGCTGTCGTTGGCCAGCGCATTAATATTGATTAACGTATCTTCGTTGGTGTTGGCAATATCACTTAGTGCGATTGGTAAATCGTTGATGCCACTGACGGTAACCACGACTACGGCTGACGCTGTGCCGCCGTTACTGTCGGCAATGCTGTAACTGATGGTATCGGTGCCGTTGAAGTTAGCAGTGGGGGTGTAATCGAGGCTGTTGTTTGTGGCAACGGTTACGGTGCCATTGGTTGCAGTGGCCCCGGTGACGCTCAAGGTGGTGTCTTCAACATCTGAGTCATTAGTCAAAACCACAATATTTACCGAGATATCTTCAGCTGTAGTTGCCAAGTCATCAACGGCAACGGGCAGGTCATTAACTGAGTTGACCGTGACTGCAACGCTTGCCGATGCGGTTAAACCATTGCTGTCGCTAAGGGTATAACTGATGGTGTCTGCGCCGTTGAAATTATCGCTTGGCGTATAACCCAGACTGTTGTCTGCGTTGATGGCAACTGTGCCGTTGTTTGCCTGCGCGGTGTCGATTGTTAGCGTATCACCATCTATATCTGAATCGTTGGCCAGCACATTAATGATGACGCTGATATCTTCGTCGGTGGTGCTGTTGTCATCAATTGCTACTGGTGCATCGTTTTGGGCGACTATGGTGACGGCAACCGTGGTTGAAGCAAAACCGCCAAGGTCGTCTTTGACGGTATAACTGATGGTATCGACGCCGTTGAAATTGGCTGCGGGGTTATAGTCGATGGTCTGATTTGATAATACCGTGGCAGTACCGTTGATTGCCGATACTGCTGTGACGGTGAGCGCACTGGCATTGGTGTCGATATCGGTGTCGTTGGCCAACACGTTGATATTGATGGCGTTATCTTCATTGGTCACTGCAGTGTCTGCAACGCCGACCGGTGCATCGTTAATTGCCGTTATGGTGACTGCAACCGTGGCGGAGTCTGTCCCACCATTGCCATCGTTAACACTGTAACTGATGGTATCGCTGCCGTTAAAGTTGGCGTTTGGCAGGTAGTTGAGCGAACTGTCGAGATTAACGCTGACTGTGCCGTTGGTGGCTGTTGGGTTAGTCACTGTTAAGGCATCGCCATCGGCATCGCTGTCGTTGGCCAGCACATGAATGGTGATCAAAATGTCTTCGTCTGTGGTGGCGCTGTCGTTAACGGCAACTGGGGTGGAGTTAACTGAAATGACGTTGACAGTGACTGTCGCCGAGGCCGTGCCGCCATTGTTGTCGCCAATGGTGTAGCCAATTGAGACATTGCCATTGAAATTGCTGGTAGGGGTAAAAAGTAAAGTATTGTCTCTGTTTGTAGTTACGCTGCCGTTATTTGAATTTTTAAAAGTCGAATTGACTACCACAAAAGAATAAACATCAAT
>JABSOG010000993.1 GCA_013216025.1 Algicola sp.
CCGGGCCTAATGCGGGTTCTGGTGGCACGGGTTATTACGTCTACCTTGAAACGTCCAATAATAGAGGCGCTTATGTTGCAGGTGAAACGGCACAGATTCAAAGCAATGAGTTACTGGCCGAAAATGTCAGCTTGAGTTTCGACTATCATTTTTATGGCGCGAATATCGGCCGCTTGAGTGTTGACGTAAACGACAACGGTAGCTGGGTTAACGATGTTTGGTTTATCGAAGGCCAGCAGCACAGCAGCAACAGTGCGGTATATAGCACGGCCAGTGTCAGTCTTGCGGGTTATTCTGGGCAGTTGTTGATTCGGATTCGAGCGACAGCAGTTGGCGGTTACAAAGGTGATATGGCGCTGGACAATATCGTCATCAATGGTGACCCGGTAGTGCTTGCCAATCGCCCACCAGTATTTGCTGCCAACCCACTGTTAATGGCTGATGCCAATGAGGGCGGCGCTTATCAAGAGAGTCTGGCGAATTTGGCCAGTGATCCGGACGCCAATGACCAATTGACGTTCACCAAAGTCTCTGGTCCTAGCTGGTTAAGTGTTGCCGCTAATGGTGGTTTGACTGGTACCCCAACCAGTGGTGATGTTGGTGCCAATAGCTTGATGGTGCGGGTGACTGATCTTGAAGGATTGAGTGCAGACACACAAGTCAACTTGAATGTATGGGCAATAGGGCAGGGTGAACTGCAAGTATTGAGCTTTGTTGATTTTGAAAACGGTTTTAACAACGGTTGGTTTAATGCCAGTGGTGATAGCGATAACTGGTCAGTGCGCAGCGGCAAAACACCGTCGAGTAGTACTGGCCCAGATGCTGGCGGACCATCTACTCCAGGTCAATATGCTTATCTCGAAACGTCTTCGAGTCAAGCCTATAACGCCGGCGATAGTGCCTTTTTACAAAGCCCGGTGCTGACAGGATCGAGCAGAACTTTGTCTTATGCCTATCATATGTATGGCAGTAACATGGGCACCTTGTCAGTAGATGTTTATCACAATGGCAGTTGGGTACTCGATGTTGCGACGCATCAGGGACAGTCACAATCGAGTTATGGTGCCGATTACAGCCTTGGCACTGTCGATTTGTCGGCATACTCCGGCGATATCAGTGTTCGCTTTAGAGGTGTGGCTGATGGTGGTTACAGAGGCGATATGGCCATTGATGATATCGAAATAAAGGGACGTAATTAGTTCAACCTTGTATCCGCAAACTTACTCTTAAAAATGCCCACAATGATATCAACATTGCGTGCATTTTTACTGTTAAGCACCAACTGCAATTTGACATTCAACGATAACTGGCTGTACCAAGCTTGCGTAGACTATAGTATAAAAATTGACCAGGAGAGTTTATGCCTTTTCTGTATTTTTTACTACTGTGTTTGGCTGGTGGCTTCAGTCAGTCGGTGCAGGCAGATATTTTTGATCTTGGCGAGCCGTATTTTGCCGCTGTTGGTGATAGTCAATCATTGCCCAGTGGCGTGATAACGACGCTGGTCAATGACTCCGCTGGATTTCTATGGATAGGGACGCAAAGTGGGCTGGTGCGGTATGACGGTTATACTTTCAAATTGTATCAACACAACCCTGACAACCCCAACTCTTTACCCGGTAACTATATTAAAGCGCTGTTTGTCAGTGATGATGAAAAGCTCTACATAGGCACGTCTATTAGCGGTTTAAGTGTGCTCAATTTATCTACCGGGTTATTTGTCAATTTTTTTCATGATGAAAAGCGAAGCAACAGTCTTGTCAATAACCGTATTGCCGCAATCAAACAGGATAAACAAGGCGGCATGTGGGTAGCAACCAGCAATGGGCTCGATTACCTCGCCAAAAATACCACTGATTTCATTCATTACCAGCATGATCCCCAAGACCCCGATAGCCTCAACGACAACCATGTGAGAACGTTGCTATTTGATAACCTTGGCCGCTTGTGGGTTGGCAGCTGGGAAGGCATCAATGTTATGAAGACTCTCGATTCGGGTTTCAAGCAATTCAAGTCAGATACCGATGCCACCGGGGTCTTTGCAGCACAAGTGATCACCAGCTTGATGCAAGCCCCGGATGGTGCCATTTGGTTGGGGACGGTAAAAAATGGCATTGCTCGGATAAACCCCGATAACTCGGTGCAGCGATTTAAACTGAGCGATGGGAAGAAACAACCCTGGGTATTTGACCTGCAAAACGTCAATAACAATCAGATTTGGGTGGCGACTTACGGTCAGGGCATAATTGTTGTAGATGCATCCAACGGCAAGATTAAACAGACTATAGGCCACCACGAGCAGGTCGACAGTAGTATAAATACCGATAACGTTTCTACGATGCTGGTTGACCCGGCGGGATTGCTGTGGATAGGGACCTGGGGAAAGTGGCTTAATCTTTATAACCCGGTTAATCGTCATGTCAGTATAATACGCCATAACCCATCACAAAAAACCGGGTTGAGCGGGCCTCAGGTGATGGCGGTAAAACAAATGCAAAATGGTGATATTTGGCTTGGCCTGGAGGGTAAAGGCATCGACCGTTGGGATCAAAGTAGTGGCACAATCAAACCGGTTGTGGGGTTTGCAGACAAAACCGTCAGATCGATTGAACAAACGGCTAACGGGGATATTTGGGTCGGCACGAGGTTTAATGGTTTGATGCGTTATTTTGAGGATTGGCCACAAAAGGTCAAAATAGTCGGTCTTGAAGCGTTGTATATCTACACTGTTGTACAAGCCGACAATAATAATTTATGGCTTGGTGCTTATAATGGCTTTCATTATGTCAATGTAATCGAGAACTCTGTTATTTCCCAGCGGTTCCAAGGCAGCCAAGAACAAACGCAACTATTCGCTTACAGAAAAGTGGTCAGGCACAATGATGGTCGAGTATGGGCGGCAAGTATGGAAGGTTTATATCTGCTGCAACCGGGTCAAACAAACTGGCAAAAGGTGAGGTTGGACCCTCACAGCAAAGTGACCCATTTTATTTCTGGATTGTCGATTGATGACAATCAACAGTTATGGGTGTTAACGCCCAG
>JABSOG010000994.1 GCA_013216025.1 Algicola sp.
CAAGCAGGCTGGAGTAACCCAGCAGCCAATTCGAATACATCGCCTCAACTGAGACATCAGATTCGACCCAGTGCAATTTTTTGAGCAATTCCCAGCTCATCAATGCTACGCCGATGAAGCCGGTCAACAATACGCCGCGTTTTTCGTTGATGATTTTGGGGGCTGCGTTTTGAAAGTCGTTAGTGGGCGATACGATGTTCGCCGCACTGTTGGTCGATAGAGTTGCGATGATGATCAATACCATGGCGATACCCACCATCAGCGGGTTGTCGATTTTGCCGATGAGGTTGATTGGGTCTGAAATCGATTCGCCTACCAGCGTTGTTGAAGCTGCGGTTAATACCACGCCCAATGCTGAGAAGAAAAACATAGTTAGGGGCAGTCCGATCACCTGGCCGACGATCTGGTCTTTTTGCGATTTAACGTAACGGCTGAAATCTGGAATGTTCAAACTCAAAGTGGCCCAAAACCCCACCATCGCGGTGATACCGGCCAATAGGTAAGGGGTTGATGAATCCTCAGGTGGACGATTGGCTGGGGTCGCCAGTATTTCGCCTAAATCAATTTGTGGCAATGCCCACATCATCAAACCTATGCCAACCGCCAATAGAATCGGCGCTGACCAGTTCTCTAAAACCTTGATTGAATCGGCACCTTTGATCACCACCCACAAGTTGAGTACTAAAAACATGAAGAAGCCGAAAACTTCGCCGACACTGCCAAGCGATGCCCAGCTGTCGGAAATTGCCGACAGTAACAAATGGCAAGCCACACCGCCGAATAAGGTTTGTATGCCAAACCAACCACAAGCGACAAAGGCTCGGATGAGGCAGGGTACGTTGGAACCATACAGGCCAAATGACGGACGCAACAGCACCGGAAAGGGAATGCCGTATTTGGTGCCTGCAAAGGCGTTTAAGGTGAGTGGAATCAGTACGATAACATTGGCGATAAAGATGGTGAACAGCGCTTCCATCACCGACAGACCGAAATAAGCGGTTAATACGCCACCCAGTGTATAGGTGGGTACGCAAATGGCCATGCCGACCCATAATGCGGCGACGTTGCCTTTGTGCCAAGTTCGCTGGGCGATCTTGGTTGGGGCGATATCATCGTTGTAAAGTGCACTGTCGCGGACATCCGCTTGTACGTCTAGCTCGACGAACTCGCCTGCCTGAACGGCTTTTGAAGCTGCGTTTTGTTGTTCTTGGGGCTGGCCCATTATTATTCTCCTGCTTTTTGGTGACGCTACGTTTTAAAGTCAAAAGCATTCAACACGGAGGCACGGAGGTACAGAGAAAGAAAGAGAAAAGCAAAAACATAAAAAAGAATGACTTAAATAGGTATAAAACACCAAGAAAACAGGGGGACTTGGTAAACATGGGCGATTGTGCGTTATCACTTATGCTTTCGTTTTTTATTCTTTTCAGTTTTTACTCTTTTCCTCTTTCTTACTCCGTGTCTCCGTGCCTCCGTGTTGAGATCTTTTGACCTTCGGCCGTAGGCCAAAAATCACCGGCCGTTAGGCCGAAAAAATTAAATCTCGGTCAATTTTCCGTAAGTCTCAGGACGACGGTCACGGTAGAACTGCCAAGTATTTCTGATCTCGTCTATCATATCCAAATCTAGCGTTGAGATCAGCAACTCATCTTCGTCCTCACCGGCGCAATCGATGATCTCGCCGCGTGGGTTCACATGGTAACTGTTGCCATAAAATTTGCCGATATTCCACGGTGGCTCGGTGCCAACGCGATTGATACAACCCATGAAATAACCATTGGCTACCGCATGTGCAGGCTGCTCAAGCTTCCACAAATGCTGTGATAAACCGGCAACGGTGGCTGACGGGTTATAGACAATCTCTGCGCCGTTAAGGCCCAAAATGCGCGCGCCTTCTGGGAAGTGGCGGTCATAACAGATGTAAATGCCGATTTTGGCATAGCGGGTTTGAAACACTGGCCATTCGTTGTCACCCGGTTTGAAGAAGAATTTCTCCCAAAAACCATTAGTGTGAGGAATCTGCTTCTTGCGGTATTTGCCAAGGTAAGTGCCATCGGCATCAATCACAGCGGCGGAGTTGTAATAAATGCCCGGCTGAACATATTCGTACAATGGCACGATAATAACCATTTGGTATTTTTTGGCGTACTCGGCCATGATGTCGGTGGTACGACCCGGGATTTTCTCGGCGGCATCATACCAGCGAGCATCTTGCGATGGACAAAAATATGGGCCGTTGAAAATCTCTTGTAAACACAAGATCTGCACGCCTTTTTTGCCCGCTTCTTCAATAAATGGGATGTGATAGTCTAATGCGGCTTTTTGTATTTCGGCCACCGGCTTGGATTCGTCATTGAGCGGGTTATGACATTGGATCAAACCGCTAATTACATTTCTTGGCATTTTGATGCTCCGGTTGTTTTTTGTTGGTAGTTTGATTCTTCGTAGGAGCGAGCTCCAGCTCGCGATTTTGGGCGAAGAGGTGCGCCTCCCGGCCCAAATATATACGAGGTTGCACCACGTTTTGAAATGGCTGCGCCATTTATCGCGAGCTGGAGCTCGTTCCTACAACAAGTCGCGAGCTGGAGCTCGCTCCTACGATTCGCCTAAAAGATCTAAGGCGTTTCACGATACGGATTGGCCGGGTGATGCAACCAACTCAAATGGGGTTTATCGGTTGGCACGTCTACCATGGCGATAGCTTCTGGTTCTGGACAGGTCACCTGACACAAGTTACAACCCACACACTCTTCGTCAATGACGCTGAATTCGCGTTTGCCATTGGCCAATTCGGTGATCTTGATGGCCTGATGTGAGGTATCTTCACACGCCGCAAAACAACGACCACATTCAATACAGTTATCTTGGTCAATAACGGCGATGCGGTTGTAGTTCATGTTGAGGTGCTTCCAATCGGTGGTGTTTGGAATGGCTGCACCGGCAAAATCACTAATCGATTTATGGCCTTTCTTGTCCATCCAGTCACTTAAACCGTCACACATTTCAGAGACAATCTTGAAACCGTAAAG
>JABSOG010000995.1 GCA_013216025.1 Algicola sp.
CACTGAGGCTGCTGGGGTCTTGGCCATCTCTGCTAAAACGAATAAAGCTGCCCTCTTGTGCATTAAACAAATCAAGTCCTTTTTGGTGACCGACCCAAAGTTGGCCCTCATGATCGACCAGCAAAAAAGTCACCCAATTGCTGCCAAGGCTGGTATTGTCATCGCTGCTGTGAATAAATCGTTGCACTTTGCCCGTTGCGGGATCAAACAGATTCAGGCCTTTTCGGGTACCCAGCCAAATTTTCCCCTCGGGACCTGTCACCAGTACGATCACCGTGTCGGAGCTAATACTGTCAGGTTCGTTGACATTATGCCGATAATTGGTCACTTTGTTGGTGTTAAGCTCATATTTGACCAAACCATCGTTTTTAGTGCCAAGCCAAATATTACCCTGTGTGTCTTGCATTATTTGGTTAACCGCTTTGCCAAGTATCTCGGTCGCCTTATTGCCCGCCTGATGTAATGGGGTAAACGTTTCAGTATCGGCGTCAAACCAACTGATACCCCCACCACGAGTGCCGACCAGTATCTTGCCATTTTGGGTTTGGACGAATCCCTGCACTGAATTATCATTCAAGCTTTTATCATCAGAAGGAATGTGGCGGTAATGTTTAAACGCAGCGGTTTGTTGGTTCAACAGGTTTAACCCCACATCCCGGATACCAAACCAAACAATGCCGGTATCGTCGACATAACTACTCATCACTGAGTTACCAGAGATGCCATTTTTCGAGGCGGGATCATGGCCAATTCTCAAGAATTTGCGACTGCCCATGGTCAAGCGGTTCAATCCCTGAGTGAGAGTACCTATCAACAGGTCACCGTTACGGTCTTCAGCAATCGACCAGACTTCGTTGCTGCTGATACTTTGGGGGTCGTTCGGGTCGTGTTGATAACGGACAAACTGTTGGTTTTTTTGATCAAAACGGTTTAAACCACCACCACGGGTAGCAAACCACAAGGTACCATCACTGTGCTGGAAAATACTGTAGACACTGTCGGAGCCAATACTGCTCGGCTCGTTGGGATCATGACGAAAGCGGGTGAAGTTATTTTTTTCTTTGTTAAAACGGCTAACCCCGGCGTCACGGGTTGCCACCCAGATAACCCCGGTACGATCAATGAAAATATCGTAGATGCTGTTGCCACTGAGACTGTTTGGATCAGATTTGACATGTTGGTAATTGACAAAGCGTTTGGTATTAGGATTGTAAACCGACAAACCTTTTTCATCACTGCCCACCCAGATGTGGCCAAGGTGGTCTTCATTGACTGAAAATGTCCAGTTGGAGGCAATGCTGTAGGGGTCTTGGCGATCGTAAAAGTATTGATTGAACACGTTGGTTTTGGGATCGAAGCGGTTTAATCCGTTGCGGGTGGTCAACCACAAATAACCATTGCTGTCTTGAAAGACATTAGAGACATAATTTTCTGAAAGCGAATCTGGATTGCCCTCTTCTTGACGATAAACCACAAAATCATAACCGTCATAACGATTGAGTCCATCTTGGGTGGCAAACCACATGTATCCTTGATTGTCCTGTATTATATCCAGCACAGTTGCCTGGGACAAACCATCCTTGAGATTAATTTCAGTGAATCGTAACGCACTGGAGGACGCAATACTGTTAAAGCTGAACAGGATCATCAAAAATGCAAATAACCGGTATCTCATTTATACTCTCTAAGTAGTTGAATCTATTTGTTAAACCTAAGTCGTTTTTATTGTGAAACGCACCTTGGCGAAAGCGCCATAGTATGGATACTGCTTGTCTTAGTCTGGTACTATTTATTCCCTTTTACCACCTCTTTACTCGCTCTTTTTACTGGAATGTTTAATGGCAGCAAAATAATAGATTGGGAGCCCTGCTCGGGCTCGAACAAAACGCTGATTGAGAGCCGTAGTGAACCTTGATAATTTAAACTGGGTTGAGTTGCTTTTGTGGATTGCGCTGGAAAATGGCAACGTCTAATTAACGCTGCCCTTGCGTTCCTTTTGATGGGGCGTTTGAGGGTTATATCGCACGGATTATCCCAATTACTTGTCCCAGTTAATCAAACCACTGAGGCTGCTGTGAGCAAAGATAGATTCATCTTCAAGCATCTGTTTGGTGTTGATCAGCGCTTGGTTGGCGATGTCGCTATCGGTAGTCGTCTGGGCCGTGGTAATACCAATCCAGGCGTTTCGGCCTGATTTTTTGGCTGCATACAGGGCATTATCAGCAATATTGATGATCTGCTCCCAAGTCACCACATCAGGTGCTTGGTTCATAAAGGGATAAGAAGCATAACCGATGGAACAGGTCATTTTCAAACTAAGGTCGGCGCCAATCGTGAACTCATGATTGGCAATAATTTCGCGTAGACGTTCTGACATTTGCGGGGCATCAGCGATATTGGCTGAGCGTGCTACCACCAAAAACTCTTCTCCACCCCAGCGGATTAAATAATCAGACGAGCGAAATACCGCTTCGAGTAAGGATTTGATGGCCCTTAAAACACTGTCGCCAGCCGCGTGGCCATGGGTATCGTTAACCGCTTTGAAGTGATCAAGGTCAATGATAAAAAACAACATATTGGCATTGGCAAGTAGTTCGCCCGGATGTTTTTCGTTCCAGTCTTGACGGGTTCGTAGGCACTGGGCTATATCGGCATCGAGATATTTGTTCAGAAAGCGGCGGTTTTTCAACTCGGTCAACTGATCGGTTAAACTGACTTGCTCTAGTTTGACATAAGCCTGTTGCAATTCTTCATTTTTACCCGCCAGTTCGCGGGTACGTTCTTCAACGCGCTGTTCGAGTGACTTCAAATGGTCGTCGAGCTTCTTTTGCAGCTCAAAGGTTTCTACCGCTCGTTTGGCTGTCCATAAAAATTCAACACTCTCGAACGGTTTTAAAATAAATTTGTAGATGTGGGCTTTGTTAACCGAGTCGATAATGGATTCTACATCGATAAAACCGGTAACAATAATACATAAATTAATACAAATCACATCTTCTCATCTTTTACAAGAAATAATCAATA
>JABSOG010000996.1 GCA_013216025.1 Algicola sp.
CGTTCGAAGGTGACAAGCTCGCCACTTTGTACGTTGGCACCCGTGAGGTTTTTATCTGCTATTAATGTAAAGCGTTTAATGATTTGTACGGTGGCACGGGCCCCTTCTAAGGCCAATTTATGCCCGGTTTGCATCGCGGTAATGTGCCCGGATAATGACAAGGCCGATGCTTTAGGTGGGCTGTAGTCGTAAGTGATGCACTGATGTGGCTCAGTCAGGTCGAGGCCAACATAGACTTTAAGGCTGTTACGGTCAAACTTTTGCAACCGTTCGGTGTCAAGTTGCAATTCGGTGACTCTGGCCTTTTTGCCCAGTTTGTCGACGGCGTTGACCTGAGTTTGTTCAACCACCAATAGCTGTGATGCGGGCCAAAAATCAGTTTGGCTTAAATACACCAGATCGCCGATTTTGTCACTCGAAAGCACTTTTTCGAGCAACAGTGCCGAGGGTTCGAAACCATAACCCGGCCACTGGTTCAGCTGTTTTGAGGCGCTTTTGGTGGTGGCGATAGGCTGACCGTTGCTGCACGAGGCAAAACTCAGCACCGAGTCAACATAAAACACTTTTAACACATTTGATGAGATATCAACCAGCAAGGTGATGTGGGACTGCGGGTCTTGGATCACTTGAAAGTCTGACCGATAATCTGATACCCAGGTCTTTTTGCTCAGTTGCACATCATAAATGGCCAACAATTGATGCCATTCATTTGCCAGTTTTCGCTGTGAAATCAAGTACTCTGCATAGTAACTATTGTGTTTTAACAGCAGGGTTTCAGTCTTATCGCTAACATTTTCACTGCCAAAGCCAAAGTCAAACATTAAGCCATCTTCGTTGGTGCTAACCTTCACCACCGACGAAGGCAAATCGCTGATAAGCCAACTTGAATGCAAGTCAGTGACGTCATCAACCACCTCAAGATGGGCCTTATCGGTAAAATGATAGCCGTAACGCTGCATGACCGACTGAAAATCTGACGGCAGTTGTTGTTCATCAAACGCCCTGCGCCATTGTTGCAGGTTGGGCAAGGCAACAATCAAATCATTGGGTTGTAATACCCAGCTGACGCCACTGTCCCAGCTCAAATACATACCCAATGCAGAGACACCATGAAGGATATTGTTGTGCAGGTGAAATGAGTAAAAACGTGGATAACGACCATCGATATGGGTTAACAAATCTTGATTGACACTGTCCCAGCGACCATCTTCCAATCGAAAGAGTCCGTTTTCACTCGACAGCAGCACAATATTGGCTTCGCCCCATACCATAGAAAACGCGCTGTAAACTCGGGTATGTTCATTTTTGAATTTAAAGAAGTGTTCTTTTGGACTAAGAGTATTCAATACCTTCGATAAAAATGACGGTGATATTCGTTTGATTTTGTCGCCATTAAAACCCAAGCTTTTTTCATTAATGGTCGCATAGTAAAAGCCTTTTTCGGTAGACACGCAAAGCTCAACCCCTTCAACCACAATTAATTGATAAGCCCACAGGCCGCTGGCCATATCGCTATCGTGATAACTGAATATCCCGTCACCCGATTGCCAAATCAGTCCACCGTCCAAGGTGTAAAAAACCCCTTTGGACGTGGCACAAAATAACAGTGTTCTGCTGAGCGTTTTTTTATAGAAAACACTCATACAAACCAGCGAATTGACGTTTACCTTGGGTAAACTGCCCGACACCATTTTTTTCTCTTCTATGCTGTAGTAGTCGCGCCCGGCGTAGTGAAACCAGCTTAACCCCTGATCTACCGAGCAAAAAACACCGCCACCAGTACAGCCGATATACAAGGTTCCATTGTCATCAATGGTCATGCACAAAATGTCGTTGATGATATTTTTGGCCTTCGATTTTGTCCAGCTCTTGGCCTGATCGAACGATAACCAAATACCACTGGTGCCTATGGCGACAAAGTGCCCTTGACCCAGTTCGATGATGTTTTTCATGTCTCCAGGTGGCGGGGTTGGGCTGTAGGTTTGCCATAGGTCTAAATTTGAACCCGCGCTGACCAGTCCAGCGCGAACGGGTTGTAATGGTTGTTTGACTTTGGCGGGTGTTTTGGCCCACGGTGCCCCATCGTAACCAAAAGGTCGATACATCAGCGGTGCGCTATAAATCTGTACGTTTTCAAGCGCTACGCAACCTCCAGCAAGACAATGATCCCAATAAGCGATGCTTGAACCGCCTTTTTGTTTGTCTAGTTTGATTATTTCGACAGGATAAATCACTGGGTGTTGATTAAGTTCGGCGCAAATAATCAGGGTATCGCCTTTTTTTAACACTTTTTTGGGGCCAGTTTTAAACTGGCAAAAGCTCGATGCGGTGGTTAATTGGACATTGAGGTACTGTGGTAAAACATGAAGGTCTATATCATTCCAATCCGGGTCGCCGATGAAATTGTCGACGGTTTCAAAAACCGATGGCAGTCCTTTGTCTGGCACATTCTGCACTTGTGTGCCTTGTGGAATAACATACTCTCGTAAGGTTGACCGGGTATGCAGGTCAAACGCCAGCCAGGTTTGTGCCGCCAGCGCTGGGGGCTGGTCATAGCCAATCTCAGACACCAACTGATGAACTGAAAAGGCTTCTTTGGCGGTATTAAGGTAACCTTCATTTAAATCACGCTGCTGGTAAAAGGTTAAGACTTCGAGCACCGCAGCCCAAGACTTAAAAAGCCCCATTAAAAAGCTGTCGTCACTGTCGAGATCTACCGTGTCGAAGGTCTTGTGGCCTTTGTATTTGCCATCGGGTATCGCATATTCCCGTGCGCCGTCGCGTAGTAATTCGATATAAGAGGCGTAATCACCCACTCTTAAATTGAGTTGCGTTGATGGCTGGGTATTATCTTCAAACATACTCACCGCCATTAATCGCAATTTGGATTAAACTCTGACGCCGTCCATCTTGGTAACCAATAACTTCGGGGCCTTCGGTGACAATGGATTCACAAACGCTATTTTCACCTTCGCGGCCAATATAATCATCAAAGCGGCCAAAGCTGTCTAGCCGCACCGACT
>JABSOG010000997.1 GCA_013216025.1 Algicola sp.
CGAGATGCTCAAGATCCCACCAGCCTCAGTGGCAGTTCGGTGATGAGTATGTTTGAAGACAGCAAAAACAACCTGTGGGTGTCCACCAACAGCGGTTTAAATAAGTTTAATCGCTCTCAAGGCAACTTTGCCCGTTATCGAAAGAAACAAGGGCTGAGCAACAATCAGGTTTATGGCGTACTTGAGGACAATGACGGCTTTTTATGGATCATCACCAATTATGGTTTAAACCGTTATGACCCAGACACAGGCACCGTCAAGCTGTATACCCAACAGGATGGATTGCAAAACAACGAATTTAACGCCGCCGCATTTTACAAACTGTCAGATGGTCAATTGATGGTTGGCGGCGTCAACGGTTTTAACGTGTTTGACCCGAGAAAAATCAAAACCAATCCGTTTCCGCCCAAGATCATGATCACCAATTTCAGGATCTCCAACCAAACCGTGCCTGTGGGTCTGTTCAAATATAAAAAAACCGAAGAAGTACTGCTCGATAAAAGCATTAACTTTACCAAACAAATCAACCTCAGCCATGAAGAGTCAGTCTTCAGCTTTGAGTTTGCAGCACTGCATTACAGTGCGCCCACATTAAACCAATTTCAATATCGATTATTGGGTTTTGACAGCAACTGGACCACCACCGATTACAAAAATCGCCGGGCCACCTATACCAATCTGGCGGCAGGTAAATACACCTTTGAGATAAAAGCCGCCAATAAAGATGGTGTTTGGAGTCCAGACCCAGCCACCATAGCACTGACCATCAGGCCACCGTGGTGGTTGACCAAAACGGCCAAGTTTGTCTGGCTAGCGCTATTTTTCATCACGGTTAACGTGGCGTATCGTTTGAAAACCAACCAAATTCGCAAACAAAAAACCGAACTGCAACTACAGGTATCCCGTCAAGTAGCCCAAGTGGTACAGCAAAAGCGGGCACTAGAAACATCGTATAACGACATCAAAGTGCTGAGCAGTATTGGTCAACGCATCAACTCATCACTAGATTTAGAAAAAGTATTGTGGGCAGTATACGAAGACATCAACAAACTGATGGACGGCACCATATTTGGCATCGGTTTGTACCAGCCCGGTGAAAACCGCATCAAAATCAAACTAGCGATGGAAAAAGGCAATCGTTACAAACCCTATTACCGCTCTATGGAAGACAAAAACCAGTTCCCTGTATGGTGTATCGAACATGACGAAGTCGTTTTTGTCAACGACCTCGAATTAGACGGTCGGCGGTATTTGCAACAACACGAGTACGATGACCCTGAAGGTAGCAAGGTACAATTGGAAAACGGTTCGTTTTCTGAAGTGCCCCAGTCGTTTATTTATGTGCCGATGCGCTCACCAGACAAAGTGTTGGGTTTTTTGGCGGTGCAAAGCTTCCACAGACACGCCTATCAAGATGTACATATCGATATTCTTAAAACATTGGCCACTTACACTGGCACCGCGATTGTTAATGCCAAAGAACATCAAGAATTGCTAGACAGTCGCAAAGAGCTGATTGAGTCTGAAAAAATGGCTTCTTTGGGCGCCTTGACCGCAGGTGTTGCGCATGAGATCAACAATCCCACTAACTTTGTTCATGTTAGTGCGCAAAACTTGGAAGTCGATCTCGAACGTTTTCAAGAATACGTCATGGCGCTGGCCGGTGATGACGCCGACGAAGCAATACTCATGGACTTCCGTCAACAATTTGCCCCCTTATATGGTCATATCGCAACCATCCAGGATGGTACCGAAAGGATTAAAACCATAGTGCACGACCTGCGCGCCTTTACCCATCTTGACGCAGTTAATAAAAGGAAAGTATCGATTACAGAAAACATACTGTCGACTATTCATCTGGTACAAACCCAATTCTCGGAAGTTGCCGAATTTATTACTGAATTTAATGACGACCCCCAATTAGTGTGTTACCCGTCGCAACTCAATCAGGTCTATATGAACCTAATTGTTAACGCCTGTGATGCCATCCGCGACAAGCAGAGCCAGCAAGGCAACAAAGAAAAAGGCAAAATCATCATCGGTTGTCGAAGTTTGATTGATAATGTGGAAATAACCATTCAAGACAACGGCAACGGCATGAGCGAAGCGACCAAAAAGCGTTTGTTTGAACCGTTTTATACCACAAAAGAAGTCGGTAAAGGCTCAGGTTTGGGCCTGTCAATTTCTTATGGTATTGTCAAAAAACATCACGGACAATTGACCGCCGATGCTCTGGAGGGTGTTGGCACGACCTTCAGATTGTTGTTGCCGTATCAGACCAAGCCGGTAACGCCAGAGGCACAGACAGTAGAAGATGACGATGAAGTATTGAATATCGAATAACTTGACGCCGCATCGCGGCGTATTCTTTCCATGACCACACCTCTATATACATCCATCAAAGACATTTACCAGCATATGCACTATGCTATAACAATGCCAAATCAACTGTTTAAATCATGATTGAAAACGTTCGTCGTCTGATACTTTCATTATTGATTGTGTTTTTCTGTTCAACTACTTTGGTGATGGCCTCTGAGATATCCCCTTATTTTGATCGACTGACCATCAAACAAGGGTTATCACAAAACAATGTCTATACAACGTTACGCGATAAACAGGGCTTTTTGTGGTTTGGCACACTCGATGGTTTAAACCGTTATGACGGTTATGATTTCAAGATTTATCGTCACGATCCCCGCGTCAATCACAGTATTTCTGACAATTATATCAATGTTTTATTTGAAGATTCGCACGGTATTATCTGGGTCGGCACCCGTGGTGGCGGCTTAAACAGTTTCGACGCAACGCTAGAACGTTTTGTCCGTTATCAACACAATGAAACCGACCCAGGTAGCCTCAGTCACGACAAAGTCAGTGCGATATTTGAAGATTCAAAGGGTGATTTATGGATTGGCACCGGCGACGGGCTCGACCGTTTTGATCGCTCCAGCGGACAATTTGTTCACTTCAAACACCAAAGTAACCAGCCAAAAAGTATCAGCAGCAGCTACATCAGG
>JABSOG010000998.1 GCA_013216025.1 Algicola sp.
ATGGTAAAATGGGATCGTGTAAGGGTAACTCACTGGTCTGTAACTGTTGCCACCGTTACCAGGGTAGGAAGAAGGTTGAGTAAAATATCAAGGCTGATTAACGAAGTGAATATCATGGTCAAATCAGGATAATTGACAAAAAAAAATTAATCAATCAACCGTCTTTTTAAAGAATTGATGGAAAAGGGGGATTCGTTGCCGAGGCTCAGCAACGATTTGTCGTAGATAATGCTAACCCACCCGGAACATAAACCAGATGGGTGGGTTAGCAAATGTTCAAAGCGCTCTAGTTTTTGGTGATCACCATTTCAGGCATCACTTCGAGTTGAACATTACCTTTTTCATCAACATAAATAGCCTTGATGGATGCCCAGTCATTCACACGCTTAGCTGTCGCAGCGATAGTGTCAAACGAACCTTTATCATTAAGCAACACATGCGCCAATTTCAGTTTTGGCTGATAGACGATCAAATCAGGGAAACCATCAGCATTGAGATCAGGTGTATTAAACGATAATCCCGGTGCAAGCAAATTAATACCCAGCTGCATTAACGAAACCTTGTGCTCAAAAACAAACGCGTTTTGAACATTATTGCTACCGATAAACTTCGCTTGGACTTTGCCCAGAATATTGTTGCTGTAGTTTAATTCAAGGTCACAGAATCTGATACAAGGATAATTACTTGTTGACGGTCTGGGCACGTAAAGCTCTTTACTGACACTCTTACTTCCCTGGAAGCATGACAGCGTAAAGGTACGTCCACCATAAGGAACCGATACATTATAACCGTATGCGACAGTAGCAACGTTGGCTGTCGTGCTGCCGCTTTTTAGCTCACAACGATCGGTATTGTTAGAATTCCAATACAGTTTAGTTTGACCAGAGATAACATCGCCATTGAGCAAGCTGGTGATCACAGGGTCGGCTTGCGGTGCTTTTGGATAAACAGTGAATGCGTGATCGACTGAAGTGGTGCCACCCGGGCCTGTACAACTGGCCGTTTGTACGACAGAAGCAGCACCTGAGTAGGCTATGGTCTCCTTTAAGTAGGTGCCAATAGGCACAGGTGTACCATTACTCGCATATTTGAACGTACATGAAGTCGCGTCAGTTGACGTTACTTCGAGCACATGACCGTCACCCTCATAAATTCCAGATGGGAAACTGATGTTGACTTCAGGCTTGGGCGTCGTTGATACCACGATCTCTATACGACCAGGACCCCACCCACCCTCGCACCAGTCTATCGAAGGGTAACAAATGCGCAATTCAAATACATTGGTACCGAGGGTATCAAGCGTAAAAGTAGTCGTGACGTTGGCGGTTACCGGAATTTGGTGTTTAATACGAACACTGGAACTGCCGGGTCTGGTGAGATAGAGATCATAATAATCATTTAAATAATCCGGAGACGGTCCCATCGCATCAAAAGACAGTGTGACAGTGTCTCCTACTGCCACGTCATAGTCAGACGAAGTAAGATAAGTTTCTCCAAAGGAATTCAATGAGCATAAAAGCATCAAAAAGGTTAAAGATTTAATTAAAATTTGTGGCATTCTTTCTTCCTGTTTTCTTTATCGAGTTTGTTGTTAGTTTGGTGAAAATATATAAGGCGCAAGAGAATAACCCGGATTTCAGATCAAGTCCAAACAAAAACCGCCTTATTTTTTTTGATTTACATATTTAGGCAAGACTTTGAATAATATAAGTTTTTATGCCCAAAACTCAAGCGGTCCATGCTTTATCATTGAACGCAGGATATCACTTCGAGTCACAATGCCTTGTAAATAACCATCAGCAGTGACGATAGGTAAAGACCCGATATGTTGGCTGAAATGGCTCAAATTGACTCATGAATTACACAGTTAGCAACCTCGGGGTCACCCATTAGAAAAACACCGGGCATACACATAACGCCGCAGGCAGAGTGATGTATTTTACCTATTAAACTAACAGAAACATAACCAAAAGATGAACAGACTACCACTAAAATCCGTGCGCACACTCAATAAGATCTTTTACAGTTACTTAACAAAGGACCTTTATTGGTTATTGAATTAACAAGTCAGTGACCACGTTTACACCGAATTAAATCGCCAATTGCCTTTGAATAATTCAGTGGCTTGCCCTTCCAATCAGAAACTCCGGTTTGGCTGTTAATATGAGGCCACTGTTCTTCCATAAAGTCTTTGAGCCCCGTTTTTGAACGTGGTGCTGACAGTGCTGGAGAGGGTTCGATGACTGAACCTGCGGCGTTTTTGAATATCCACTTTTGACCATAGTTTTTGCAGGTTTGTTCTTGTAAAAGTATGGTGAAGTGCCCCTTATGCAACTGAGCATGGTGAAAACGGCAAAGTTTTATCAAGTTATCTGGCTCTGTCTCGCCGCCATTGCCCCAGTGCAATATGTGATGAAAATCAACATACTTGTTGGCACAGCAACCGGGAAAGCGACAGGATTCATCACGTATGTGTAGCGCTCGCCCAAGTGCAGTGGTAATGGTTCTGGTTTTTCGACTTAAATTCAACACGTTACCGTATCTATCCTCTAAAACCGTATACAAACTGGCGTCACTGCTGAAGCGTTTGGCGTTAGCCATAGAAATCCATTGATAGTCCATATTCGCGGGGGTATCGTGATTACAGTTGCAGCTTTCCCCGTGCTCGTGTTCAAGCTCAAGCTGCTGTTCATGTTCTGCTTTTAAAGTATCAACGTTTACATGTAAAACCACCTGAACACGTTCATGGCCTGCTAACGCCTGCGCGCCGCCATTTTCATCATCAACGGTTGCCGTAGCGATAAAATGTTCGACTAACACAGACATAGCGTCTGCACGTCTTTGACTGTAAGTGGCTTTTTCAACGACTGGCACATCAACCAGTCCCTTTTCAGATGCTTCCGCTGAATCATTTCGCCCCTCTTCATGTGCTTCCGCGGAAGCATTTCTATCCTCTTGCCTCATGATTTCTTCTATTGCTTTTATCAGCAAACCACCTTCTACTTGCGGAAG